>CANPXY010000050.1 GCA_947587115.1 uncultured Bacilli bacterium | reverse complement strand
CCCGCCACTATTTTTACAATCTCTAGGGCATTAGCACGCTGTAAAGTATCCAGGTCGGTTGCAACTTCACTTGCAAATCCTGCTTGTGCTTCTCCTTTCGCACTTGCTACTACCTTTACAAACTCTAAGGCATCTTCACGCTGTAATAATGGACTCTTGGCAATCATTTGTTTTAAATAATAAGCACGAATATTTTCTTTATCAATGGCCTCTTGAATCACTTCGGCGATCTCTTTTGGAGTCTCTTTATGCAAATAGAGATATAATTGTGCTACAAAAATGTTGATATCCTCATGTTTTAAAGCACTTTCAACTTCTTCATCAGTCAAGGTTAATAAATGTTGTATCAATTCTTCCTCAAAAATGGCGTCAAGTTCTACTTCTTTTAATCTTTCTAATAAGGTAATGATATTTCCTTTTAGCATCTTTTTCAGCTCCTTTATATGTTTATTATAAGCATAAAGAAGAAAAAAGCAAGCAAAATTCTAGCAACGGACGATGTTCTTCAGTTTACGAATTACCTTTTTTTCAATTCTTGATATATAAGATTGACTGATGCCCAATAAATCTGCCACTTCTTTCTGAGTCATTTCTTTTTTTCCCATCAAACCATATCTTAAAATGATAATATCTCGATCTCTAGGATCTAATTTGTTGATCTCTTCTAATACCATCATTCGCTCAGTTTCATCTTCGATCCCTTTTGTCACAATATCTGGAGCGGTCCCTAAAATATCTTCTAAATGTAATTCATTCCCATCTGGATCATAGCTCAAACTTTCATCAAAACTCACTTCGGTTCGCACTTTTTTATTTTTTCTTAAGTACATCAAGATTTCATTATCGATACAGCGAGAAGCATAGGTCGCTAATTTGATATTTTTGTCCATACTAAAAGTCTTAATCCCTTTGATGAGACCAATCGTCCCAATACTTACGAGATCCTCTAGATCTACTTTTGTATTTTCATATTTTTTGGCCAAAAACACTACGAGCCGGAGATTGTGTTCGATCAACTTGTCGCGGGCCATCAAATCGCCATCGGTCGCCATCGTGAGGTAATACTCCTCTTCTTCTTTCGAAAGCGGTGCAGGAAGAACATCCGTCGCTCCTACATAAAATAAGGCACTGCTATACTCCAATAAACTTCCAATCAACAACAATATACTAATCATGAATTTCCTCCTTATAAACACTTGGTAATATACAATCGATTCCTTCGATTGCGAATGGCTCTTTACTTTTGCCAATCAAAATATTTGTGAACACTTGGTCGTCCACCTTCATTTTCTCTACTTTCATACAAGCGATCAAGCCTTTGTTATTTAAGGTCGTAAAAGGTACTAGTAGAGCTTTTTCGTAGGGAATTTGAAGTTTGTCACTATAAATCAACGTTACGGGCCGTTTCCCATAAGGGTCTTGCAGTCGATTTCCAGTATCTAAATAGCCATTAAATCTTAAAGTCTTCCCTTGGCCAAGATCGATAGAGACCTTATGACAGGCACTATAATGCGCTTTTAAACTTTTACATTGCCTGATATAAGCATATAAGATGATAGGACTAAATATGAGTAATAAAATAAAATTAATCCCTAGCCCATGATGGAAGAAAATCAAGCCATCGTTTTTATAGCTGAACTGAATATTCAGCGCGTATAGGAAGCCTCCTAAAACAATACTGCTCATATAAAGATAGAGCATATTTTGAAAAAAATAACGACGATCTTTATAAGCAAATGTCACAAGGATCATGAGGATACTCGTCAAAAACTTTAAAATAAATAGAAAGAGCGCATTGGTATCGAAAAACAAGAAAAAAATACTGAATGATCCAACCAGACTTCCCAATACGATTTTGAACCAGTGTACATTACGTTTTAAAATGAGACTTACACTCATCAACAAAAGAAAATCAAAACTGAAATTGAGAAAGAAGATGAGATCGACATAAATACGCATCATGGATCACCCATTTTCAGTATAAAAAAAAGAAGCGACAGATTTTGTCGTTTCTTCGAAATCTTACTTTTTTTTATGCCAGAAGATACGGATGGTATAACCTAGGAAAATGCACATAATCACGACGAAGGCCCAAACTAGAACTGTATAGACCACCCCATCGGTATATTTATCGATCAGCGCCGGAATGGATGCTGGCACATAGGTCCCAATCAAGTGACTGACGTCTGGCAAACCAATATTATTTTTAATAAAGGTCAAGATGCGGAGCACCATCTCCAAAATCGCTATGAAATAAACAAAACTGCTGAATCTCCGAAAGAATAATACTACTGCTACTACAAGCACAATAATGACGATTAAATCCCAACTCATATACTTCACCTACTCTTATTTTCTTACTTTTTTAGTATACCATAAAGTCTTGTTTTCGGCAATAAAAATTAGAAATAAGGATTCGTTCGACATTCTTGGGCCAACGTTGTTTCATCACCGTGACCAGAATAGATGACGGTCGATAAAGGGTACTTTTTAATTCTTTGAATACTTTCATCCAGTGTGTCGCTATCTCCTGTAGGCAAGTCACAGCGACCGACGGTTCCTCGAAAAACAAAGTCTCCTGTAAATAGTACTTCGTGTTCCCTAAAATAAAACGATACGGAATCACTGGTGTGACCTGGTGTAAAAATGCATTCAAAGGAGAAAGGCCCCATTTTATAAACTTGTTCTAACAAATTTTCCTTTTGATAAACTTTGGCAGGATAATCCTTTAATAGTTCACTGAGGGCTCCGATATGATCCTCATGGCAATGGGTGATCAAGATCCCTAAGACTTCCCAATCTTGAAGTGCCTTTTTAATTTTAGGATAATTTTCTCCAGGATCAATGACGAGTGCTTGGCGGTCTTTTTTTAAAATGTAACAGTTGGCTTCTAAGGGTCCAACAACTAGTGTTTCTACTTTCATTTTGTATACCTCCTGTTTGCAGTTTGCTAACTATTTTTATATTATCATTTTCTTGTCTTTCTGACAAGAAAAATCGAAGAAATTATTCTTCGACTTGTTCGAATTGAGAATTATATAAAGTTGCATAAAATCCTTTTTTCTTCAATAGTGATTGATGTGTTCCCTGTTCGACGATATCGCCATCTTTCATGACCAAAATCAAGTCGGCATTCTTGATCGTCGACAAGCGATGGGCAATGATGAAGGAAGTCTTTCCTTCGCTCAATTTGTCCATGGCAAGTTGTACTAACTCTTCGGTTCTAGTATCGACATTAGACGTTGCTTCGTCCAAAATGAGAAATGGTGCATCCTCGATCATTCCTCGAGCAATCGTCAATAGCTGCCGTTGTCCAGAAGAGACACTGTCGCTTTCTGAAATTTTAGAATCATAGCCATGTGGCAAAGTTCTAATAAAGTGATCAAGTCCTACCACTTTACAAACTTCTTTGATACGATCGAGTGAAACATCCGGTGTGTTGAAAGCAATATTTTCTCGTACACTTCCATCGAATAACCATGTATCTTGTAGTACCATCGTGAATAGCTCATGAATATTGGAACGAGATAATTCTTTGGTCGAAATGCCATCGATTAAAATATCCCCTTGATCAATATCATAAAACTTCATCAACAGATTGACCATCGTCGTCTTGCCGGCTCCCGTTGGTCCAACAATGGCAATTTTTTGTCCCGCTTTGGCTTTCGCACTAAAGTTTTTAATTGTCGGCTGATCATTGCCTGCATAAGTAAAGACGACATTCTTAAATTCAATATTCCCTTTGACTTCTTGCTTCGTCAAATGCTTTTCTATTGCGTTTTCTATTGGCAATTCTTCTTCATCAGAAAATTCAAAGACTCGTTCACTGGCCGCAGCAGTAGTCTGTAAAGAGGTCATGGCTTGGCCGATTTGTGATAGTGGCGATGTAAAGAGTCGTACATACGTAATGAATGCTACGATGACACCAAAAGTAATATGACCGTTCATCGTAAGTAGCGCTCCGACAATGCAGACGGCCACATAGCCAAAATTACCGATGAAGTTCATCAGTGGTCCCATCAATCCTGATAAAAATTGACTCTTTCGGTTGGCAGTATAAACTTTATCATTCAACTGATCAAATTCTTGAAAGGCAAGTTGCTTGCCATTATAGACTTTTACTACATTCAAACCAGAGTAAATCTCCTCGATATGACCGTTGAGGTCTCCTAAATATTTTTGTCTGCCGATAAAATATTTTTGAGATTTTCCAAGGATCATAAACATGAATGTAAATCCAATCAAACTGGCACTGATCGCTGTCAACGCCATGATCCAGTTGGTAATGAACATCATGAAGACGCTACCGAGGAGCAACGTGATCGCGCTGACGAGACTGGCAAAGGATTGATTCATACTTTGGGCAATCGTGTCCACATCATTGGTCACACGAGATAAGATATCTCCTGTTTGGGTGTGATCAAAATATTTAAGTGGCAAGCGATTGATTTTGTGGGCGATGCGAGTTCTTAAACTACGAGCAAAATTGTTCGATACGACCGTCATTGATCGTGATTGAATATAAGTAAATACACTGGATAACAAGTATAGGCCAATCAAAAAGATGGTAATATTACGAATTCGCTCTAAATTCATCACTGGTTCGATTACTTGACGAATGGTCTTTGGTAAAGTATCGATCTTTTGGTAAAGTTCGGTTGAAGAAGCATCTTGATCGAGTGTTGCCATCGTCGATAAGAATTGTACTTGATCCTCGATCGTAATCGTCTTGCCATCCACTTCGAACGGAGTTAAAAAGAGTGTTTTCACAGAATCGGGCAAGCGTCCTAAAAGAGCAGCGGGTGAAGCGTTCGGATCCGAAATTGCCTGGACCAACTGAATTTGGTCGGCAACCGGAATTAAATTTCCGTCATAAGAAGCATCCTTTAAAATTAAGGATAACACGTCTTCATTCAACGTCCCTAGAAGTTGAATCGCATTCACTGGATCCGTCGCAACGACACTCATAAATTCTTGAAAAGTGCGTCGTTCTTCATCGCTTAACTCACTTACCATAACTTGATTTATAGTTGCTTGATCCAACTGAACATTTAAGATTTGCGGAAGCACGGTGCGGATGTGCTCTTCGGTCAGGTGTTCCTGCACATGGGAAGTAATCGTCTTTAAATTCTCAGTATTCACAACGAGTCCTTGAGAAATTTCATCGATCATGTCCGACAAACGATTCGGTGCCATAAGGGACAGAATAGATCCTGCCATGGCAAGCACTAAACCGACGATCATTAAAATTCTAAAGGGGCGCAATTCTTTTAATAAACGCACAATGGCCTTTTTAAAATCTTTGGCTTTTTCATGTCTCATTGGTCCTCTAGGCATTTTCTAACTCCTCCTTTGAAAGTTGCGACAAGGCAATTTGTCGGTAAACCTCACAAGATTTCAGTAACTCTCGATGCGTTCCTACACCGACACACTTGCCACAGTCTAAGACGATGATTTTATCCGCATTCATGATGGTACCAATTCTCTGAGCGACAATTAAGACGGTTGCTGCTTTGGTATGTTTTTTAAGGGCTTTTCGCAACGTTTTATCGGTTTGATAATCCAAGGCCGAAAAGGAGTCATCAAAGATATAAATTTCAGGTTGACGAGCGATGGCTCTTGCAATCGACAATCGTTGTTTTTGACCACCGGAAATATTACTTCCTCCTTGGGCAATCATGGACTGTTCTTTGTCGTCCATCTTATCGACAAACTCTAGGGCTTGCGCTACCTTCAAAGCTTCGCGAATCAACTTTTTGTCTTTCTTCTTGCCATTATCTCCATAGGATACATTTTTTTCAATCGTATCATTAAATAAGACGGCTTTTTGAGAGACGTAACCTAATTTGTTGTAAAGAGCTTGAAGATCGTAATCTCTGACATCGATGCCATCCACTAAAATACTTCCTGAGGTGACATCATAAAATCTTGGAATTAAATTGATCAGCGTACTTTTGCCGCTTCCAGTAGAGCCGATGAACGCTACAGTCTCTCCTTGAGATGCCTTGAAAGAGACATGCTCTAAAATACATTCTTCGGCATCGGGGTACTTGAAAGAGACATCGCGAAATTCAACGGTCCCAACTTCTTTTCCTTTGGTCTTCGTACCATTTTTGATTGAAACCTCTTGATCCAACACTTCGTTGATACGAGAGGCAGACACATTGGCACGTGGCAACATCATAAAGATCATCGCCAACATCAAGAACGCCATAATTACCTGCATGGCATAAGAAGAAAATACGACCATATCGCCAAAAATGGTAAGTTTATCCGCCATGAGACTGTCTTTGATCAAATATACGCCAACAATATAGATCGAAAGGGTCAATAAATACATGACCAAAAACATCACCGGTTGCATCACTGCAAAAGCTTTTTGATTGAACAACTGAATTTTGGTAAGTTCGCCATTTACTTCTTCGAACTTTTCTTCTCGATAATCTTCGGCATTGAAAGCCCGGATCACGCGAATTCCATTTAAGTTCTCACGTGTTACATTGTTGATGCGATCGATCAATTTTTGAACGATTTTAAAGCGTGGCAAAACAAGGGACAACAAAATGGCAATCGTCGTCAACAACAGTACGACCGCTAACGCCGTCAATGCACTCCACTGCCAACTTTTATTCAAAATTTTACTGATGGCCCAGATCGCAGTGAGTGGAGATTTGATCAAAAGTTGAAGACCCATCGCTAAAAACATCTGCAACTGAGTAATATCGTTGGTCGTTCTGGTAATCAAACTGCTCGTCGAAAATTCTTTTACTTCGCCACTAGAGAAATCTAATACTTTTTCAAACAATTTTTTACGGACATTTCGAGAAAATTTCGCAGAGATTCCGGCAATCAAATAACCTGTAAAAATAGCACAAATTAAAGAAGCAAAGGCACAAAGTAACATGTACCCGCCATTCATTAAAATGTCGCGCATCTGACTTCCCTCGGTCTGGACAAGCTTGGTAATCTCAGACATATAGTCGGGCATTTTTAACTCTAACCATACTTGAGAAGCAATCAAAGCAAAACTGACCAAGGCCAATAAATAATCTTTTTTTGACAAATTTTTAAATAACTTGAACATTTATTTCACCTCACAATAGTTTCCTTCTAGTTTCCGTTTCATTATATGACAAAGCCAAGGCGATTGTCAAAACAAATTACTACGTCAAGCGTTTCTGGCGTTGATTATTTTTTTCTAATTGACGCTGCACTTCTTCCGTCAATCCGTCCACTTTCTTTTGTTCTTCTTTGATCTCACTGATGAATTGGTCCAGTTTCTTTAAAGTTGAATCATATTCATCCACGTAGTCCTTTAGATCTTTGAATTCTAAAATAAAAGCGCGACGCATACTTTGCGCCTGATAGATTGTTCCATTCAACATTGAATGCATATTTTTGCTATCTTGCAACATGGCATAAATCTGTTTAGAATAATCCACGATTGGTAGATCCACCTTCTCTGTAATCACTTGCTTACTGACACGGAACGCACGGTTCAACAATACCGCCTGTAAGGCAAATTTATAGACAGGGTTTAAGCTAGAGTGTGCCAGAGCATAATAGGCAATCAAGGAAGAAGTAAACAGTTGACTAGAGGTATTGAACTTTATTTTTGTTCGTTCTAAAGATGTCGCTGTATTTAACTTCTTTTTCATCTCTTCCAAATCTTTCTTTTGACGATTTAAAAGGTCTGTTACTTCGTTTAAGTTTTCTTGAAGAAGATGTTCTTGATCACGATAATCTGATAAGTCTATTGGAGGTACTTCTGGGTGTTTTTGAACATCCACTTGCACTTCCATCTCTTTTTCTTTGAGATCATAAAAGCGCTCATAAGGCAATTCGGTAAAAGCCCATTCTTGATATTCTTCTAATACTGATTCTGGGACTTCAATCAAATCTTCCGTATTTTCAGGAGCCTCTTCAACTTTTTCTGGTTCATCTTGATAATCGTCCAAGGTAAGAGCAATCAACTGTTGTTCGATCTCTTCTAAATCTAAATCAAGATCTTGAAAATGAATAGCGACCTCTTCTTTGATAGAGGGAGAAGCTAAAACTGCTTTAGAAGAGTGTTCCTCTTTATGCTCTATGGCATGATTTGAGCCATGATCAGCAGCAAGATGATCTAGTTGTTCTTCGATGACATCTAATTCATCTTCAAAATAGTCTTTTACTTCTTTACGAGTACGCAACGATTGCTGTTCTTTTTCCTCATCGACAAAAGCCATTCCAAGAATCAATGGTAAGAATAATAGATCATGAATACCATAGACAAAACGACGTTTTTTCTTCTGTTCTTCTTTCTTTTGTTCTTTCATCTTTTACCTCTCAATAATTTTTCTAAATAATTTGATATTAAAACCCTTGATTTTTCAAGGGTTCTTCTGGTGCAAACGGGAAAGTAATATACAACTTTTCTTAAACACTAATATAAGAATCAACCACTAAATATATTAAAACATAAAATTCACTATCACTTATATTATTCCTTAATATCTTCAATATCATCACCTTCTTATTGTTTTTGACAATATACAAGTGTGTTTCCTAAATTGACAATGTTCATTTAGTTTCAATTAAATATTTATCAATATTTTCTAACTCTTTTATTCCATTATTATTTTTTAATATTTCCATTTGATGTCTAGCAGAATCATTAAGTCTTATTAATCTTTCTTTTTGTGATAATCCTAATTTAATAAATTCAGCATTAGAGTTT
>CANPXY010000049.1 GCA_947587115.1 uncultured Bacilli bacterium | reverse complement strand
GTGGGTGTGGAAGCATATATGAAAGATGCAGCAGCCTGTGGCGTGGATGCCTTTATTGTAAGTGATCTTTATTTGATCAGCTATATTAAAAAACATATTCCAAACGTAGAAGTCCATCTTTCTACTCAAAGCTCGACGACCAATAGTAAAGCGATTCAGTTTTTAAAGAAACAAGGAGTCGATCGCATTGTTTTAGCGCGAGAAATGAGTAAAGATGAGATTCAGACGGTAATTACGACGACGGGAGTGGATACCGAAGTCTTCATTCACGGGGCCATGTGCACTTGTTATAGTGGGCGCTGTGTCCTATCGAACTATGTGACCAATCGGGATTCGAATCGAGGTGGATGTGCGCAAGTATGTCGTTTCGCTTTCACGGTCGATGATGAAGAGAAAAAATTTACGATGGCAACCAAAGATCTCAATTTAGCGCGCCAGATTCCAACCTTAATCGAAATAGGGGTAAAATCATTAAAAGTAGAAGGGCGTATGCGTTCTTTATATTATCTTGCCACAGTGATTGGCAGTTATCGAAAATTGATTGATGCTTACTACAATAAAACTCTAACCGAAGAGTTCTTAAAAGAACAAGAACAGATTCTTTCCCAAGTTGCCAATCGAGATACCAGCACTCAATATTTTCTTAAAGAAGCCACTTGGGATGATCAATATTATACTGGTCGCCAAGAATTGTCCAACCAAGACTTTTTAGCGTTGATTACCGGCTATGACCAAGAACATCATCTGTTAGTCATGTCTGAGCGCAATTATTTTGAACAAGGAGACGAGGTTGAAATTTTTACACCAAGTGGAAAAACGTTTGCTTTGACCATCGATCACTTATATAATGAAAATATGGAAGAAATTTCCGTTGCTCGGCATCCGGAAGAAGTGTTGAAAATGTATTTTGATGAAGAAGTTGAACCTTATTCGATGATGCGGATCAAGAAAGGAGAAAAAGTGACAGAATGTTAAAAGAAGATTTACTCAAAAGAGAAGAATTATTGCTGAAACCTTATGCGACCAAAAGTTCTGATGCGAAACGGATGATCGAGGAGAAAGAAGATATGCGTCCGGCGTTCTTTCATGATTCTGATCGGATCATCCATGCACTCTCTTATACGAGATATCTAGATAAGACCCAAGTGTTCTCTTATCAAGCAAATGATCACTTGAGCAAGCGCATTGTGCATGTGCAGTTGGTCAGCAAAGTTGCTCGTACCATTGCAAGAGCCCTCGATTTAAACGAAGACTTATGTGAAGCCATCGCGCTTGGACACGATATCGGGCATACGCCCTTAGGCCATCGGGGAGAAGCGATTTTAAATGAGATTTGTCATCATGAGTTTAATGAAAGTTTTGCCCACAACATCCAAAGTGTGCGCAATTATATGGAAATTGAAAATCATGGTGCTGGATTAAATCTGACGATTCAAGTGCTCGATGGGATCATGTGTCACAACGGAGAAATGCTAAGCCCAATCTATCAACCAGATACCGAGAAAACGACAGCGCAGTTCCTAGAAGAATATCATGCGAGTCTTAAAGATGATCGGGTATCGAAAAAAATGTGCCCTATGACGATCGAAGGCTGTGTCGTTCGCATTTCTGATATTATTGCCTATATTGGAAGAGATATCGAAGATGCCATTGAGTTAGGACGTATCAAGCGCAAAGATCTTCCCGAAGAAATTGTCCAAGTACTTGGCAATAACAACCGCGATATCATCAATAACATCATCATCGATATCATCAAAGAAAGCAAGGGAAAACCTTATCTCAAGATGAGTGATGAAGTATTCTATACTTTAAATAAACTTAAAAACTTTAATTATCAACAGATTTACAGCAAAGCTTTAACTAAGGAAGAAGATGCTTTATACGAACGAAATTTAAAGAAACTTTATCATAAATACTTAAAAGATCTCGAAAAAGAAAATAAGAAAAGTGTAATCTATACGATGTTTCTTGACAACATGAATGAAACCTATTTAAAAAGCACTAGAAAAGAACGCCAAGTGATCGATTTTTTAAGTGGGATGACCGATCGTTTCTTTATCGAACAGTCTCAACCAAAATAAAAAGTCATTTTTCTTTTAAAACGGCATAGAATAACACAGTTAACAGTAACAAAATAAGTCCAAAAAAGATTGACTTTTTTTGTTTTCTGTAGTATCATTTTAGAGACATTATTAATTTGAGGTGAGAAAAATGAGTGATAAAAAACCAGTTTATCTAACGCAAGAAGGCCTTGATGAGTTAAAAAAGGAACTCGATACGTTGATCAATGTCAAACGTCCTGAAAATATTCAATCAATTAAGGAAGCAAGAGCCTTAGGAGATTTGTCAGAAAATGCGGACTATGATGCTGCTAAAAATGAACAGGCACAATTAGAGGGCCGTATCAAGACGATCGAAAAGATGTTAGAAAATGCTGTCATTATCAAAGAGATTTCGAAAGACAAAGTTGGACTTGGCAGTACGGTTTCTATTAAATATATAGATGATCCAGATGACGATGATGAATATAAAATCGTTGGAAGTCAAGAAGCAGATCCGTTTGCCAGCAAGATTTCAAACGAAAGTCCAATCGCAAAGGCTTTATTGAATCATAAAGTAGGAGATATCGTAACGGTTGAAAGCCCAAATGGAACTTACGAGATCGAAATTACAGAGATTAAATAGTACGACAGGTACTATTTTTCGACTTAGATCACAACATACAAATGAATATGGAGGAAAAAAATATGGCAAATAGTAAACATGTCAAAGAACTTCCTGTAAAAATTGAAGGGGAAGTATGGGAAAAAGCGTTAGACGATGCGTTTAAAATTAAAGTGAAAGAGGTAAAAGTGGATGGTTTCCGCAAAGGAAAAGTTCCAAGAGACCTCTATGAGAAAAAGTTTGGAAAGGAATCGCTCTTCTTTGAAGCAGCAGATCTAGTACTTCAAAGTGCCTATGAACAAGCGATCAAAGATTGTGATTTGATTCCAGTAGTACAACCTAGTGTCGATCTTAAAAGCATCGATGAAAAAGGGGTAGAATTTGTTTTCAAAATCATTCCTAAACCAGAAGTCAATGTAAAGAAGTACAAAGGATTAAAAGTGACCAAAGAAGAAGCAACGGTCAGTGAAGAGGAAATCGAACACGAACTTCATCACTTGCTCGAGCGTTATGAAGAAGCAGTCAGCAAAGAAGATGGCACTGTGGAAGAAGGCAACATTGCCTTGATCGACTTTGAGGGATTTAAAGATGGAGTCGCTTTTGATGGTGGAAAAGGAGAAAACTATTCTCTTGAAATTGGCTCTCATACATTTATTCCTGGCTTTGAAGAGCAACTTGTAGGAATGAAAACTGGAGAAGAAAAAGAAATTCAAGTGACGTTCCCAGAAGATTACATGAGTGAAGAACTTAAAGGAAAAGAAGTAACCTTTAAAGTAAAAGTAAATGAAGTTAAAGAAAAGAAAGCTCGTGAACTAGATGCTGAATTCTTCGAAGATTTAGGAATGGAAGGAATCGACACCAAAGAAAAGTTGATGGATGAGATCAAAGCCAATATTCAAGCACAAAAAGATATGGATGCTGAAAACAACTATGTGGATCACCTTCTTGAGGAAGTTGGTAAAAATACCGAAGTAGATATTCCAGAAGAAATGGTAGAAGAAGAAGTAGATCGCTTGCTTGAAAGATTTAAACAACAGATGCAGATGCAAGGAATTTCACTTGATCTATACTATCAATTTACGAAGACCACAGAAAAAGAACTTCGTTCACAGATGGAAAAAGATGCTTTCAAAAATGTTTTATATCGCTTGATGCTAGAAGAGATCATGAATCAAGAAAAGATTGAAGTATCTGTAGAAGAAGCGGAAAAAGAAGCAGAGGAACTTGCCAATAAATATCAGATGCCAAAAGAAGAGTTCTTAAAGAACTTTGGTGGAATCGATATGATTCAATACGACTTAGAAATGCGTCAAGTGATTGACAAATTAAAAGAATATAACAAATAAATGCTACTTGAGCATTTTTTGTTTCTAAATTTTATTAGTTCTTGAGTAATTTTAAAAAATATGATATAATATACTGACATGAAAGGGGAATAGACATATGTTAGAAGAATTGATGAAATATTTAAAAGTAAAAAAAGAGATTGCGGAAGGGGTAGATTTGACCAGTCAATATAGTGACGAGGATTCTCGGATTGAGCTTTTGCATACATTGTTAGAAATGCAAAAAAAGGAGCCCATATTTTTCCATATGACCGATGGGATCTATGAGCGAATGAAAGATACGCTTGAAGGAATTTACGGTTCTGGAAACGCTAAAACGCAAAGATTAGCTAGTAAATTGTTCGAACAGATAGAAAGAACAAAATTAGCCAATAAAAATAGTCCAGAATTACATTCTAGCTACTTTCAATGGGTCACAATGGTACGCGTTTCACCAAGAACTTTGGAATTATCTTTAAAAGAACAATTAGAACATGCGCGTCAAGATTATAACAACATGTGCATTTTAACAGTAGAGACGGGGGACCAGCCAGTTTGTACACCTTCACTATTATCGACGATGAACTTTACCATGGTCATTAGTCCGAAAACTTATTTAGAACATCCTGAACTTCTCAATCGTTATAGAAAGATGATCAAAGAAGGACTTGACCAACATACCGATCGTAATTATCAAAAACGTGCTAAGAGAGTTTTAAGAAGTGTTGAAAAGCTTCAAGAACCTACGACAAGTAAGAAGCATAAAACTTTTATAAAATAAAACCAAAAATTACTTTATGAATTGTTCATAAAGTTTTTTCTTTGCTGAAAGAAAAACACTTGTTTTTTTAATGGTTTCACATTATAATAAAAAGCAATATATTTGATGGGAGATGGACCAAATGTTAAAGACAAAATTGCCGGTATTAATTGTTAGAGATTTGGTTCTTCTGCCCTTTGGAGAAGCAAGAGTCGAATTTACTTCGCTTGAACAAAAGCAATTATTGTCGTTGTCAGAATCTTATTATGACAATCATCTTTTAGTGGTAACCCCCCTTGATACTTTAGAATTGAATCCTGATATCAGCGAACTTCCTAAAATTGGAGTAATCGCTTGTATTAAAATGAAAATGGCGATGCCCAATGGCAAGACTAGAGTGATTTTGGAAGGCGTTATGCGGGCTAAAGTATCTTCCTATGAATTAGAGGATCAGTTGTATGATGCCCAAGTAGAGCCCATCTATCCTGAAAATTTGGATGCCAAAGAAGAGATGGCCCATCTTCGTACTTTGCGCAAACAACTTGAAAATTATGTCAACAATGTTCCTTACATGAGTAATGCGGTCCTTTCTCAGATCAGTGGCATTGAAGATTTAAACCGAGTGACCGATACCATTGCTACCTTCTTCCCAACATCGCTGGAAAGAAAATTAAATTATGTAAATGAGCCCCAAGCGACGATCCGTTCACAGATGTTGATCGATGATATGAATCAAGATCTACAAGTGATCGAACTTGAGAAAAAGATTGAAGAAAAAGTAGTCAAAGAGCTCGATGAAAGTCAACGTCAATTTGTTCTTCGCGAAAAAATCAAAGTGATTAGAGAAGAACTAGGAGAAGCGAACAACAAAGATGATGAAGTAGATACTTTGCGAAAAAGAATTGCAAATTTAAAATGTGATCCGAAAGTGAAAGATCGTCTCAAAGAAGAACTACATCGTTATGAAATGGCCAACCCTTCTTCTCCGGAAGTGGGGATCATCCGTGACTATATCGAATGGTTATTACACCTACCATGGTGTTATCACACAAAAGATAATCAAAATTTAATAGAAGTTCGACATTCTTTAGATTTGACACATTATGGACTAGAAAGTGTCAAAGAGCGCATTGTCGAATATTTGGCTGTCGAACAGAATACCGATCATTCTAGAAGCCCGATTCTTTGTTTAGTGGGACCCCCAGGTGTTGGAAAAACATCGCTTGCGATCAGTATTGCCAAAGCGTTAGGTAGAAAGTATACCAAGATTTCCGTTGGGGGCATTAATGACGAAGCAGAACTTGTAGGACATCGTCGTACTTATATTGGTGCAAGTCCAGGACGAATTATCAGTGGTATGAGAAAAGCAGGTTCTACCAACCCGGTTTTCATCATCGATGAGATCGACAAAATGACCAAAGATATCAAGGGCGATCCTGCCAGCAGTCTGTTAGAAGTATTAGATCCAGAGCAAAATCGTCATTTCTCTGACCACTATATAGAAGAAGATTTTGATCTGTCGAAAGTGATGTTCATCGCCACTGCCAATTATCAAGAACAAATTCCGGAAGAACTCAAAGATCGTCTTGAAATTATCAATATTTCTTCTTATACCGAATACGAAAAACTCGATATTGCCAAAAATTATATTATTCCAAGAGAACTTGAAGAACATGGGTTGACAGAACTACAGGTAGTGTTCCAAGAAGAGGCAATTTTAAAAATTATTCAAAATTATACCAAAGAAGCAGGAGTTCGAGAACTTAAGCGGACCATTGCTTCCATTCTACGTAAGATTGTTAAAAATTTACGTACTGAGCCAGAAATTTGTTTTTATGAGGTAGATCCAAATTTAGTTGAAAAATTTCTAGGTAAAAAGAAATATCATTATTCTAGCCGTGAAGAAACAAGTCAAGTAGGAGTGGTCAACGGTTTGGCTTACACGCCTTTTGGTGGTGATGTTCTACCGATCGAAGCGACCTACTATAAAGGAAAAGGCGATTTGATTTTGACGGGATCTTTAGGAGAAGTGATGAAAGAATCAGCGCACATTGCCTTAAGTTATATCAAAGCCCACATGGAAGAGTTTGAAATTCCTGAACATTTACTCAGTAAAAACGACATTCATCTACATATTCCCGAAGGGGCTGTTTCCAAAGAAGGACCAAGTGCTGGAATTGCGCTTGTGACCACGCTGTTAAGCATGCTCAAAAATCATCCCATCCCAGCTTCTGTTGCTATGACAGGCGAAATCACATTGAGAGGAAAAGTTCTAGCCATTGGTGGTTTAAAAGAAAAAATTTTAGGTGCCAATCGCAGTGGCATTAAAGAAGTTTATCTTCCACAAGAAAATGAAGTAGATCTTGATGAGATTCCAAAAGAGATCAAAGAAGAGATGACCTTTCACTTAGTTAAAGATTACCGAGAAATCTATGATGCTCTATTATGTGAAGAAGGTGTACCATGTTAGAAATCAGCGACCAAAATTTAGTGAAATTCTTGTTACAATTTCAACTTTTAAATTTATCTGCCGAAGAGATTATGGGACTTTATGACAAGGACGAGTTCTTTAAATCATGGCTCGTTGGTATCATTGATCTCATGCAAAATGAACCGGCCTTTTTTCTCCTGGAGGATGACATTCTAAACAAGATTGAAGAAGTCAACAATCAGTTGCGTTTCAAATATCCGGATCAAGAAAGTAGAGACCTTGGTAATATCATCATCAAAATTACCGCCTATATGAGAGGTCTAGATAGAGAAACTTGCGATATAAACATTCATGACTACTTTGTCTGGCAAATGGCTCTTCGCTCTTATGTGCCAACTGTAAAGAATAAAATTTTCTTGTCTGAAATGAAAAATTTGATCAGTTTTGATTATGCGACTTATGATAGTCTCGAAAGTAGAAATTATGATGGACTGTTCCAAGAGCGAGGGTTTTTAGGAACTACCAATAATTTTCTAAAAACTTGGCCAGAACTTTATCAAGCCCATCCAAAGTTTCTTGCCGTAACCGAAGAAATTGTCAGGGACTCTTTAAGTAGTGATTATAAGAAACCAGATGAAAAGCAATATAAATTGATGGCTAAAAACACATTAAGAACTATTTCTAAATTTAAAAGATCACAGTGATGATCTTTTTCATTTACACAAATTTACACAACACACCCATCCACCCGTTGACAGACGGGGGGGGGTGTGAATTATAATGGAAGTATAAAATAAAGGAGAAAAGGAAATGACAAAAGAACAGAAGAAACAACTCTATGGTTTTGGATTGCCTATTATTTTAGGTACAATTTTGTTACTAGGAGCAAGTTATGCATGGTTACAGCTAACTTTAAATGGAACTAAAACCAATGTTTTAAAAGTAGAGTCATTATCACTAGAACTTGATGATGAAGAGAGTGTAGGAATCGATGGGGAAGATATAGTACCGGTATTAGATGAAGTAGGGCTTCTACAAGACCCCTATAGGTTTACCTTAATAAACAAAGGAAATATCGATAGTGAATATACGATTTATTTAGATGATGTAGACTTATTGGATAAAGAAATTAGATTACCAGATACAGCAATCAAATACAATTTAGAGAAAGATGGAAGTGAACTCGCCACTAAACTATTATCGGCAACAATTGTTGAAGAGAAAAGAGTATTAGATACAGGAGTAATAGGAGCAGGGGAAGAGTATGTGTATGATCTTAGAATGTGGATCAATTCTGAAGCAAAAAGAGAAGAGGCAGCAGGGAAGACCTTTCGAGGGAAGATTCGTGTAGAGGCACAACAGGTGATTGAACAACCACCAACCCCAGAAGAATGTTTTGCATTTGATAGTAAAACAGGAACAATTACGGAATACTTATGTGGTCCAAAGGTTGTAAAAAATGGAAGTATTGTAACGAACACAAGTAGCCCTGTTGGAAAAACAATAAGTGATGTGGTCATTCCAAAAACAATTCAAGGAGTTAATGTAGAGAATATAGGGTATTCTGATA
>CANPXY010000048.1 GCA_947587115.1 uncultured Bacilli bacterium | reverse complement strand
TCTTTATAGTATAAGGGCATCTCCACAGTGGATCGATACCACGTTTCCGCAAAGATCGTACCTTCTGCTGGCACCACTTTCATAAGTGTATCTTGATTTTTAATGACCCCCGTGATGAGAACATCACCCTTTTTTACAAAGTCATTTTTCTTTTTCAGAACAGTCCCGCTGGTAGCAGTAATTTCCATCACAATTCCATCTTTCGCCGCAACGATATCTTGAGGCTCCTTTGGCTCTTTCGTGGGCGTCATCTCTCGCTCCTCGACTTTGACAATGTAAGAAGTGCCAATGTTTTCAATTTCCATCCATTCGATCTGATCTTTCTCTTTCTCTAAGATCCGTTTGACAATTTTTTCTTGACGCGAAAAGTCCACTTTCCAAGAGAGACGTTCAATTCCTTCTTCTCGTAAATCATCGAGGACCAACTGCCGAATCTTTGGATCAGTGTGAACTACTTCGATCGAAAAAATCAAGTGCGAAAGAACAAATAGACAAATACCTCCGACTCCTAAACCAATGAGCAACAAAAAATATTTTCGAAATAAATAGAGGACTTTGGCAAGGCCTCTTCTTCCGATCACTTCAATTTGATAGATCGTTTTCATCTTTTTAATCTTCCGATAGTCTTCTTCATCCACTTCGATAATCAAGTAATCTCCACGATCCTCAATTGCATGAAGACGAAAATGCAATTTATATAAAGAACGTAAAAAACTTTTAGGATTCTTTCCAACAATCTTCAATCGATACTTACTGTAGTTCATTTTTGCTCCATCTCAATTCCCATAATTTTCCCAGCAACTAAAATTTCCTGATCTAAAAGCCGTAGAACACTGAGATGATCGCCTTTGAAGATGACGCGACCTCCTGCATAAGAGATGCTGATACGAGCATCCTCCAAAGACAACACTTCTAAATAGTTTTGGATGTAAACGCGATCTTGAAATACAGTAAATCGAAATTCGCCTTCTTTGATATAGTCTACCAATTTACGGATCATGTGCTTCACCTATAAAAGGATATGAAAAGATAAGCAAGTCTATGCTTATCTCTCGTTCAATTTACTCTTAACTTTATCACTTAATAAGCGCATATCATAACGCCCTTTGACTTTTGGTGTAATCTCTCTCATGATGAGGCCCATATCTTTTTCGCTCGTTGGACGAACGGTATCAAAAACTTGATCAAGAAGGAGGTTTACTTCTTCATCCGATAATTGTTCAGGTAAGTATTTTTTTAAAACCGCAATCTCTTGTTCATTTGCTTCTACCAAGTCGCTTCGTCCTGCTTTCGAAAATTCTGTAATCGAATCTTGACGCATTTTGATTTGTTTGTTGACAACATCGATGACCACTTCATCCGTCAATTCCTTTTTATGATCGATCATCTCCTGCTTCAAAGCCGCCTTTACCATGCGAATGACCATCAAGCGTCCTTTCTCTTGATTTTTCATTGCTTGGATCATATCTTGATCAATCTGCTCTACCAATGTCATGGTTATCACCCTTTCTCATCACTTATTATACTAAAAGAAAAGAGACTTGACTAGTCTCTATTACGATTTCTTTTTTGAGAATTTTTAATGCCTTCTTTTTTCGCTTTTCTTCTGCGAACACCTGGCTTATCATAGCACTCTCTCTTTTTGCATTCAGAAGGGACTCCGTCTCTTGCCACTTTTTGTTTAAACTTTCTCAAAGCCATGTCTAGATTACCATTTCGAACAGTCACTTGTGTCATTTTGATCCCTCCCTTCGCGTTTCTACAAAAGATTATAGCATACAAATTATCGACAATTCAACAAAAAGTTGCATTTTTTTGATAATTTTCGCGGTTTTTTATAGAATTTTGCTTATTTTTTGATACTCATAACATTATATGAAACACGAAAGAGATATTCTTCTATTTTAAAGCGTTTTTATGGCAAAGGACAAATTTTGGATTCCGTAATTCTTCTTAGGGATGATCCAAGTTGCCTTCCAAAATCAAAGAAGGCTTGAATGACGTTTACGAAAGCATCCAAAACTGCTCCGGTGATCGTCGTTCCACCGACGATTTGGCATAACTGTTTTTCCTCGATATTTTTCATAATTTACCCTGTACATTTTTTGGGATGGACAATGCCATCGATAATTCCCGTTAGAAAAACGACGGCCGCTGCGATCCCAATGGCGGCTAGTACAGAGACACCTCCTCCCCTGATTTCTTTCAATTTTGCCTCTTCTATTTGTTCCAATATTATTCCTCCTTCCAACAAGATTCTATAATTTTTAAAATGAACTTCTTCTCAAGTGGAATTTGCATGGAAAAAGTGTTGTTTTCTACTTGCAAATGCAAAGGAAGAAGTACATCGATTAGAACTTGTCGATATAGACGGTCTTTATCGACAATCACATCATCCAGAATTTGAAGGACCCGATATTTATAGTGGGCTCGATCGATCATCACTTGATCATTTTCCAACAACTTTGGAAGATGATCGATAGGAATCACTGCTACTACCCCCTCGGATGTCACAGTCCCAGGAATCGTATAATAAGTTTCGATCATTTCTCGATGAATGCTCGCGATAAAGAGCACTCCTAATCCCAATAAGAACAAGAACCACTTTTTAAAAGAAAATACTTTTTCAAGTGACGGATCGCAAGACCTCAACACTTCCAGTTCCTCCTTCCATCCGCAACACTAAATCAAATAGATCTTGATGATTTTCACGATGAGAAATGATAATGACGGTCTTCTCTTTCAAATATGCAAGAATATTTTTTAAGACCACACCCTCCATCGCCTCATCCATCTGACCCATGGCTTCATCAAAAATATAGATCGCTCGTGATTTTAGAAGCGTTCTTGCTAGAATGATCCGTTGTCGCTCTCCGCCACTCAAATTAAACCCTCCTTCTTCCACGACAACGTCGTAACCTAGAACATGATCTTTGATAATTTCATCGACTTGACACAAGTGACAGATTCGTAAAAACGCCTCATAATCGACGTCTTCATCTAAAGCAATATTATGATAGAGGGTTCCCGAAAATAACGTTGCACTCTGACCGACATAGGCAATTTGCTGACGAATTTCTTCTAAAGTATAATGGCGAAGATCAACTCCATCGAGCAAGATCCTTCCTTCTTCGACTTCATAGTAACGTATCAACAATTTCATAAGCGTACTTTTCCCACTGCCACTAGGGCCATAGAATACGACCTTGTCTTTAGGAAAAATATGCAAAGTGACATTTCTCAACAACGGTTGATGATTTTGATAGCCATAACTCAACTGTTCTATGAGTAAATCGCCTTGAAGTTCTTTTCGAACGCGCCGATAATCAAGTGCAAATTGTTCAGGACCAATCTCAAAGAGTTCTTCAAGTCGAGATGCCATGACCTTTATGGAAGATCGTGAGAGTATAAAAGAAAAAATGTTTTGGACGGATGATAGAAAATAAAAGTAAAATTCATGAAACAAAATCAAGTTTGCCAACGACAGTTCACCTAAAATTACATAGCGACTCCCCTGCCATAACAGATAAACGAACCCTAGTGACAACAGATGTTCTTTTAAATAATCGATGATACTCATCAAATTTTGAAATTGGCTACGATATAAATTAAAATGAAAATAACGATGCTGCATCTCTTCAGCCGTCGATGATTCCATATGTAGCCCCTTGATCGTCTCCACTCCCTGTAACTCTTGAACAAAAGCACTGTCAAGTTCCGCATGGGTCTTTTGTAACTGTTGAAAGCGATTTTGAAGTGGCTTTTGAATGATTATTGTCAACACGAAAGAAAGTAGCGTGACCACAATCAATATCCAAGTCAGATGGCTGTGCAAATGAAATAAGACGATCAAGAAAATCAAAACTCGCACCAAATCTAAGAACACTAATCCAAATAATTGCACAACAAAGTTTTTGATCTGCTCCATCTCGTTGATTCGATTCATGATTTCCCCTGTGCTTCGATTCTTATAATAGGGATAAGGAAGTAAAACAACCTGATCAATAATTGCCATCATCAAATGATTGGAAAGACGATATTCCAGAAAATAGAGCAACTTTTGTCGCAAAAGATGAATTGCCAACTGCAATAAAACAAAGAACATAAACAGAACACTGATCTTTTTCAAGTTCGAGTAAGACGAAAACGGAATGACATAAGTCAACAGCAATTTGAATTCAAAACTAGAAAGAATATTCAATAAACTGTAGAAAACAGAGAAAAGAAATACTAAAACGAACATCCCTCTGTTATGACTTAGAAAGACAAGGAGATGATGTTGAAGATGTTTTTTTGGTTCGTATGAAGGAAGTTTGTGTATAGGTTTTAAATATAGATATTGTTGGGTAGACATCTTCTCAAAATCTCTAAAAGAGTATTTACGTCTTCCTTGAGCAGGATCTAAAATAACAAGTGTCTGTCTTTTGTGATTGATTTCTTCAATAACGACAAAATGTTGATATTTTTCATTGACAACGACATGTGCAATGCAAGGTAACATAAATAAATCGATCTTTCCAAGATCTCCCGTAATGCCGCGCCCCATAAATCCGACTTGCCGGGCAGCTTCTAAAAGATCGTAGGCACTGACTCCTTGATTATTCGTATGACTAAGTTCACGTAACTTTTCTTTTGAAATATTACCACCATAACTCCTGATGATCATCAAAAGACAACTCACACCACAATCCTTAGGGCCATCTTGCATGACACAAGCAATTCTTGCCAACAGTTGTTCACCTCCTCAATTTCATTATTCGCAAAGAATTGAGGACCACCACAAAAAATCGTTAAAAAACAATTTTAGACGATTAAAAAACTCTTATAAAAATTAAGAGTTTTAACACTTAAGTTATACACGTCTTGAAATTTTTATTAAGGCCAAAATCTGTAATAAGTATATCACGATAATTCTTCTTTCTCAGTTAATTCAATATAATTTTGTGAAGTCACAATTGGTCTTTCTAATTCTTCTTCAATTTCCTGCTTTAACTTATTTAATACCTTACCTGCTTTATTCTTATCATTTTTTAATTTCTCCATTTTTAACTTTGCAGACGCGTCTGCAAAATTATTAAACTCTTTTTATCAACTCTGATATTGGCAAGCCAATATCGTAGTATGTTATCTAAATGACGTTAAAACAACCATGTCATTCTGTACAAAACACTTCTGCACCGTTTGCATTTCAAGTAGGGTACAAATTGTACCCCAGTTATTTTGTAAAGTATCATTTCTTGATTTTAGTTTTTTTATATATTGTTTAGGATCATTAAAATCTGTAAACGCATATACAACATCTAATATACTAAAATACCATTTATTTTCTTTCCAAGTTTTTCTAATTTCTTTTTCTTCAAATAGAGCTAATTTATATTTCATATTCAGACTCCTCCTAATAACATTATACGAGAGAATCTTTATTTTTCCAAAATTTGAGAAGCTATGATGCAGGTTGATTCAATACCTTTTTTATATATTTGAGTCGTTTTAAAAATTATATAGAGAATTTAAGCAAATTTATTCTGTCATAGTTGGTATAATCAACTTGAGCATATAAAAAAAGATTAACCGAAATTAACCTTTCAAATATTTTAAGTCGATTCGTTCGACTAATTTTCTTATGGTGTCCCGGAAGCGATTCGAACGCTTGACCGATGCCTTAGAAGGGCATTGCTCTATCCAGCTGAGCTACCGAGACAGGTATAATCAACCGATGAATTGATTATACACTAAAGATCGTGATTATTCAAGCATATTTATAGATTTTTTTACAATTTCCTGCTCATTTACCTGCAACACTACTTCGTTGACATCATAATTATCAAATACAGAATAAGCAATCGAATAGACCACTTCCTCTAAGATCTGTGATTCATCTGTGAAAATAGAATCATTGAAATTTAAAATCATCATTTGATCCTCAACCCGATAATCTAAAAGTTTGGTATCTTGATTTAAAAAGCTCATCAAATTAGGTTCATAAATATAGTTGGAAGTCAAATTATCGACAATAATTTTAATTTTATCTCTAGAATCATTGACGTATTTTGTCACTGGAACATAGTAAAGATTATGATCAAACTCTTCCACATAATAAATTACTACTTTATTAATATTATTTCGATCAGTCAAATCATAACTTTTATTAATACCAATATCTTTTGTCAAAATTTCGGGCAACTTTTCTTGGCTCTTAGGTAACATTGTAAGAGCTTCCCCTTCTATAGAAATCTTAACGCCTTTAAAAGAGTCCAAATCTAAAATACTATAGACGATCGCTTCGATCATTTTCTCTTCACGTTCCAGAGGAACATTCATAAACTCTTTCGAAAAATCAACCATGACAATGCCATCTTGTATTTCCACTTTCAAAATTTTGACATCTTCATCCATAAGTGTCTCGAGTCCATTAGGAAGCTTACTATTGACCTTACCGGTTAAGTTTTCTAAAAGTTCCCGCACTTGATCCACTTGCTGATCTGTCGTTAAAAGAATACGAGATTTGACAAGATAACCTCGCTCATTTAAAAGATATATAGTATTAGTTCCAAGTCCCGTAATATACTCTACTTCTAAATTCGTTTCTAACTCTTTGGGCTGATCCTTGGTAGGGATTAAATAGACCACCAATAAAATAAAAACCGTGATCGTCGTAATCAACATCTTTCGTAAGGCTCTTCTTTTCAACACTTGTTATCACCTAGTCCAACATATGAAAAATCGTACTAAATTAGTACGATTACAAAGAAATTTCTTTTAACTTTAACAACTCCACTACAGCGCTAGCGCGACCTTTCACACCCAACTTCTGCATCGCATTAGAAATGTGATTACGGACAGTCTTTTCACTGATTTGAAGTTCCTGGGCAATCTCTTTGGTACTTTTATTTAAAACTAAGAGTTCAAAACAGGCACGTTCTCTCGTCGTCAAGATTCCTTTACTCATTTTTTTCTCCCCTTTCCCGTGTAGGTTTATTTTCTACTCACTCATAGTATTCTATGAATGGGTGATAGAAAGTTGAGGGGAGAACGCCTAACCAAAAGAAAAAAATAGGATCCCCTATTTTTCAAATTGTACGGTAATATACATTTTTTCTTGATACTCTTCTTGAATGCTGCGCATGATGTTGTTGGCAAGAACACTGTCATGTTCTTTGGCCGCAACGACCACTTTGATTTGATTATTATCAATCTTGACAAAGCTATTCAATTGGAAATTCTTTTTAATCTTCTCTTCTAATTTCTCTTCTGCACCTTGAATTTGATTTAAATATCGTAATTGTTCATAAGCATTATTCTTTTCATCGACAGTAGTCTCACTGTTGGTGAGTTGTTCTTTAAGTTCATCCATCATTTGTAATCGTTCTTCATCAAGACTGACGCGCATCGCTACCAACAGTTCACTCTCTTCGATCGTTACCGTCGCATTGCTTTCAGAGTCACTGTTTTTATCTTTATCTTTGTCGGTACTACTATACTGACTATTATTGGTGAGCAATAATTCATTTGGCATTGTAATGTAATATACACTCAATACTAAAATCAAACTGAATAATGTTAAAAACCACAAACTTTGCTTATTGATCATAGGTATCCTCCTCGTTCTACTAAACTATATGATCTTATTTCAAAAATAGAACAAAGAAAAAAATCAAGGGATTCCCATTGATTTTATAAACTTATACGATTAAGCACGAGATACATACTTACCATCTTTAGTAGATACTAAGATTGCCTCTCCTTGTTCGATAAACAAAGGTACTTTGATAGTCATTCCGGTTTCAAGTGTAGCATCTTTCATCGCTCCACTAGTAGTATTACCCTTAACAGCAGTCTCAGTAGCAGTTACCTGAAGTTCTACTTTATCTGGTAAAGTAACACCCAACATTTCGCCTTCATAAAAAACAATGTTGACTTCTAAGTTCTCTTTCAAATAATCGGCATCATCGCCTAAGGAATCTTTCTTAATTTCAATTTGCTCATAATCGTTCATGTTCATGAAATAATAAGTGTCTCCCATAGCATATAAAAATTGCATAGGTTTTCTTTCGATTCGAGCAGTCTCAACTTTTACTCCTGCATTGAATGTATAATCGATCGTCGCACCAGTACGCAAGTTCTTTAACTTTGTACGAACAAAGGCAGATCCCTTTCCTGGTTTAACATGTTGAAAGTCAACAATCGTATAGATATTATTATCCATTTTGATCGTAAGACCGTTTTTAAAATCATTTGACGTAATCATATTTTACTCCTTTCTAGAATAGAAAAAAATAAGTATTCCTTATTTCTTCTCAGTATGTTCTGTATGTTTTTTACATCTTGGACAATATTTATTCAAACTAAGACGTTCTGTAGTATTCTTAACATTACGTTCTTCACGGTAATTTTCTTCTCCACAAACACTACATTTTAAAGTTTTATTTTGTCTATTTCCTACTTTTGCCATTTTATCCCCTCCTCGCGTCTATCAGTATTATATCAGAATTTTCATAAATTGCAAAAGTTTTTTCATACTTTTAAAGATTTTTCCATTGAAATATATGAATAAAAGATTTTTCTAGTACAAAAAAAGCATCCTTTCATGGATACTTAATCGTTTTTTATCTTTTCTACTTCTTCTAGTGATAATCCTGTGTAAAGCGAAACTTTTTCTAATGGTTCATTATTCTCTAACATGTTTTTGGCAATTATTTGTTTGTTATCGTTTATTCCTTCTTCTATCCCTTTTCTATAAGATTCTCTTTTGTAACTGTTCAATAACATCTCATCCTCTAACTCTTTGTCATATACCCCTAACATATAGTCATCTCTACTTGCCTCTACACTATCTTTGATATACTCTTC
>CANPXY010000047.1 GCA_947587115.1 uncultured Bacilli bacterium | reverse complement strand
AGCAACCTTACGTATTCATTATACTACATATTTTTATAAATGAAAAGACCATTGACTTTGTCAACAGTCTGAGAAAAATCACTAAAAGCGATTTTTCTTTTCATTTGTATTAAAACGGTATATAATAAAAATAAAGTAGGGTGATGAAGATGGAGAAAAAGGTTGAAAAAAAGAAAAAAAAGAAAACCGCACGACGATTCATTAAAAAAGATCAAAAAGGTTTTACTTTGATGGAAGTTTTAACAGTTGTCATCATTTTAGTTGTTCTAGCAACGATTGCGATTCCTACAGTGTCAAGTATTATCAAGAAGACAAGACAGAGATATTATACCGCTTTGGAAGGAAACCTCAAAGTGGCAGCGATGGATTATTATTCTGACAATCGAAGTGAACGGCCAAAATATAATCTATCGACCAATCAAGTTTCCCTTGCAACGCTCGTTGAAAATCAATATATGAAAGATGAAGTTGTCGATGCGAGTGGAAATGCTACTTGTGCAAGTAGTTATGTGCGCGTTCTCAAGGAAGCAGAAGGAAAATACGAATATACAACTTGTTTGGTATGTAAAGATTATAAGAGCGATGTAGAGTATTGTGAAGGAGAATATGATCCTGATCAAAACGATCATATTTATACGCTAGAAGTCCCAGATAAAGTAAAATCTTATATCAATAATCCGATCGATGTTAGTCGTCTTACCAAAGCCACGCTCAAGGCTCGGGGAAGAGAAGTATCCAAAGTGACGGCCTCTGCTGCATCTGTCAGTGGAGTAGATGTAACTAAGAAATATACATATCCTGACCAAGTCGCATATCAAGTCTTGTTAGAAAATGGTACCACGCTGGAAGCCAAGACGACCGATCTTGAAATCTATCAAAATAAAGCACCCGAAGTAACTTTATATCAAGCCTCTAGTAGTAATTACAGTGATACTACCTATAAAGATAAAATTAATGACCAAAATCAGTGGGTCAATAAAAACGTCAAAGAATCACTAGAAGTAAAAGAAGATTATCCGGATGAATTTTCTGCCATTCAAATTCTCAATGAGACGACGAATACATGGGAAACTTACTGTACTTCCACCAAATGTGAAAAGACCGATCGCATCAATCAAGATAAAATCTATGTTGCCACCAAACAAGTCCGTGGTATTGATAAGAAAGGAAATGTCAGTGAAGTTGGAACCTATACGGTCAAGATCGATAAAGTAGCTCCAGAATGTGCATTGGAAGTAACTGCTGGAACATCAGGAAAAAACAATTGGTACACAACAGACGTGACGATTGGTTTTAAAAGTAAAACCGATCAAGACAGTGGGGTAGCAAGCTTTGGTTTAAATAACAGTAATACCGCCAAATATGATAACGCCACAACATTCAAAATGTCATCTACTGGTACTACGTACGGTTATGTGAAAGATCATGCCGGCAATACAGGAACCTGTAGTATCAAGCAAAATATCGATAAAGATAAACCGACTTGTAGTATCAATGTAACAGGCGGAACGAAAAATTCCAATGGTTGGTATAACAAAAGCCCTTTGACCCTTTCTCTTTCTAAATCAAGTGATGTAACAGTCTATGGGCTAAGTACAAGCCAAAATTCTACCAATAAAGCGACTTCCCAAAAACATTCATCTGATACAACTTCTACAAAGTACTATGGTTATGTCGAAGATGCTGCCGGCAATACAGCATCCTGTCAAACCGAGATCAAATTAGATACTCAACCACCAACTTTTGGTAGTACGAATGCCTGCTATCCATCAGCAGGTTATCGTGAGGTAAATGGAGAAAAAAGTTACGCATTAGTTACAACCATAAATGATTCTTTAAGTGGAATTAGTTCTGTTAAATATCAATATTGCTATACTAGAATCAATGGAAAGGATCAGTCTGCTTCTTCTAGTAAAAGTACTTGTAAAGCTACCGCTTTGGTAGATCGACCAACTACAGCAGCTCCATACTATCAAGTGAATTTGAACAAAGTTCAATCTGTTCTTGGATTTGTTGCTTCGAAAGATTTAGATTCGGCTGTGAACGTAAGATGGCATGCAGTTGACCAAGCAGGAAACGAAGGTGTAGCCACTATTTCATGGGCATTTGCTAGATCTAGTACAAATTGTCCTTTATAGTTTAAATAATTTACAAAAACAACAATATATTTGATTGTTGTTTTTGTTTAAGAAACAAAAAAACCACAAATTGTGGCTTTTACTCTTCAATTTCGATGGCTGCAGTAGGACAAGATTCACTAGCTTCCCGCGCTTCATCTTGATCATCTTTCTCGATGTCCTCAACAATTACTTGAGAAAGTCCTTCATCGTCCAATTCAAATACCTTAGGTGCAATCGCTTGACAAGCTCCACAGCCAATGCAAGCATCGCGATTTACTTTTGCTTTCATGTTTTATTTCACTCCTTTATAAAATTATTATACAAAAAACAATTTTATTCGTAAAGTCGAAATACGGAAATGCTATTTATATATTTTGTTTTTTACAAAATTATGTTATTATTAGAATGATAGAAGGTGTTACAATGAAGACTCGTATGGAACGCTATGAGAAACAACCAACCAGTAATAAAGAGGTCGCTCTACGTAGAGAAGATCGAAATCAAGAATTGTATCATGATTTTTATTCCAACAGCACATATACAGAATTTCAAGAGTATAACAACAACGTAGTAGATCTATCGAACCTCAATAAACAAAATCAAACTAGAGAAGAGTATCAAAAAATTAAAGAGTTTCAAGATCTCATGCCTCCATTAAAAGAAAAACGAGACTTGGATCGTTTTGAAACCCTTTATCCAACTGATGATAATAAAGTATATGACATCAACAGTATTTTGGAAGAAGCGAAAAAGAACCGAGAAGAAATTGACGAATTAGAACGAAAAAGAAAACTTCGCAGTACCCAATATAATATTTTGGCAAATTTAGATTTAGATCAGTTAAAACGTGAACAGAAGACCAAAAAGGAAGAGAAAAGTGAGGAAGAAGAAATTCAAGAATTAATTGATACCATCACTTCTCGGAATTTGCGTAAACAGATTGACGAAGCAGATAAAGATTTGATGAGTGATTTACTTCCTTCGAGTAGTTCAGATACCATCGTAACAGAACCAAGTAGTGAACTCGAACAAGAAGAAGAGGAAGAAGAAAACCAGCCAAAAGAAGCAACCGATGAAATTGACCGCTCATTCTATACAAGAAGTATGGATCTATCCGATGAAGATTTCGAAGAAGAATCGGACGAAATGATGAAAGACGCACCAAAAAGAATTCCAACAGCCATCAAAGTAATTTTATTTTTGATCTTAATTGCAGTAATGACTACGATCATCTACTTCTTTATCCAAAATTTGTAGGATCAAAAGTTAAAAAATAAATTGAGGAGCAAGTTGTTGCTCCTCTTTTTTTGTTGATGCATTACTATAATTCATTAAAAAATTATCAACAAAATTTGATAAAAACTTTTAAATTTATTCCAAAAAAAATCTAACTATGATATATTAAATATAAGAAAGCAGTAAGGGTGAGGAAAGTGAATGTCAAATTTGTTGTAAACGATTATATGTTGATTTGGAATTTGTTGTTTGGACCTTCTATTTCAGAAGATCTTCATAAAATGAAGAACAAAATGTGGATGAATTATCGTAATCAATATCATAAAATTCAGAAAGATTTTGATTTGATTGTGAAAGAAGATAAGAATTTTATTCCAGATGACGATACTTTGTATAATTTGCTCTTGGAGACCGATGCTTTTGATCTGGCCAAGAAAGAAACCGAAAAGTATCGCATGCAGTTACTAAAAATTTGGGATGAAAATAAAAAAGAGACAACGAAGATTTTAAAAGAACTGTTGCGTTTTGACCTCAAACCTTATAAATTTTTGCTCGTTCACAGTAATTTAGATGTTATAAATTATGCCAAAGATCCAACGGATCGTACGATCATCTATGGAAAAGCAGTAGGAGAGGACGATGCTTTTCAAACGATCACCAAATTGATCTACTGCATCCTCAAAAATGAGTTTAAAAATTATCAAGCGGACTACAAGGAGATTGTTCAAGCAGTTTTAGAGCTTGCCATCGAAAATGAATTTCATACGAGAATCAGCAAAAATAGTCATTATTTGGTAGGAGATGCTACGTTGAAATTTTTAAAAAGACAGATCTATCCTTATTGGTTGATGTATCTAGGCGCTGATAAAGAAGAGATGCTTCGTTATATGATGCGTGATAAGATCGCCTTTGATGTAGATAAATATGCGATTGAAAATGAACTTAAAAAAGTAGACTTATATGGATTTATTGATTTTTGTATTAAAAATCAAAAATACATTGTCAAGATCAATGAACTAGAAATTAATTAGATTTCATCATCGAAATCTTTTTCTTCATGAGGAGGGAAGAACATGAGTCAGGATGTCAAAATTTTACTTGAACAGATGAACATTACAGATGAAACGCTCTTTTTGAATACCAAAATCGAAAAGATCGTCACCAATAAAGCGATGAAAAGTTGGACCATCTATTTAAGAAACGATCAGTTCTTTCCTTTTTCTGTTTATGAAAAGTTTTTACATGTTCCAGAAGGCACTTTTCCCAATGTCGATACTGTTTACATCGTCGTTTCTGTGGATGAAAAAGTATCAGATGTATTGCTCGAATATTTTCCATATGTACTAGAGCAAGTAAAAGATCTTCTTCCTGTTTCGGCAATGTTTGTGGATCGTCTCAAGCTAGAAGATGATCATCTTTCCATCGAGGTTTTTAATCAAGTAGAGGAAAAGAAAATTAAGAAAGCTCTTGCTGCCATCAATGAACTTTATCACCAGTTTGGTTACCAAGAAAAAATTACCGTGAATCTAAAAGCCAACGAAGAAGTACTTCAGGCGATTCAACAAGATTTAGAGCAGCAACCAATCAAACAGATGAAAAAGGATCCTGTAATCACTAGTTCCAAAACCGAGCTTCGTCGTGAAAAGAAAGAGACTGATAAAGACTCAATTTTAGGACGTGTGATTAAGGAAGAAGCCATCAAGATTAAAAACATTGTAGGAGAAGATAATAATATTGTCGTCGAAGGATATGTTTTTGCGACAGATTACTTTGAGTCTAACAAATCAGGTTTTAAGATTATTACATTGAAAGTTACAGATTATTCCGATAGTATTTATTGTAAAGTTTTCGTAAGAGATGAGGAAGAATACGCGCGTCTTAAGAAAGCCTTAAAGCAAGGAAATTGGTATAAAATCAGAGGTTACACTAAGAATGATCCGTTTGCGAAAGAATTGGTTTTAAATGCTCGAGATATCAATGCCATCGAAAAAGCGGACGACGAAGTTATGGATACTGCTGAAGAAAAACGTGTGGAATTACATGCTCATACGATGATGAGCCAAATGGATGGTGTTGCGGATGAGGTCAAACTGGTAAAACAAGCAATCAAATGGCATCATCCAGGAATTGCCATTACCGATCATAACGGTGCCCAAGCTTTTCCTCATGTCTATAATTTGGTAAAAGATTATAATAAAAAACTAGAAGAAGGCCAAGAACCCTTTAAAGTAATGTATGGAACTGAATTAACTTTGATCGATGACAGTGTCAACATTGTCGTTCGAAAGACCGATGCTGTACTGTTGGATGAGACTTATGTCGTGTTCGACTTTGAAACAACTGGTTTCAATGCTGGTGGTGGCGATTCGATTATTGAAATAGGTGCCGTCAAATTAAAAAATGGGGAGATCATTGACAAGTATGACGAACTGATCAATCCCAATCGCAAACTGCCTAGTCGTATTACCGAAGTCACTAGTATTACCGATGAGATGTTAGAGGGCAAAGACAATGAAGAAAATGCCATCAAACGTTTTATTGAATGGTTTCAAGATTGTCCGATGGTGGCGCACAATGCCAAATTCGATGTCTCATTCCTAGAAATGGCTTATAAAAAATATCAGTTGGGTGAATTTAAGAACACCGTGATTGATACGCTAGAACTTTCCCGGGCCTTAGACAGTACCTATGGTCGCCATAGTCTTTCCGCTTTAGTGAAACGATATGATGTTGAGTTTGATGAAGAATCTCATCACCGCGGAGATTACGATGCGGAAGCGACTGCCAAAGTTTTCCACAAGATGATGCAGAAGCTAGAATCACGTAATATCGAAAAAATCAGTGATCTCGATAAATTGGTCTCTAAAGATGAAATTCATAAGTTTGGTCGAAGTTATCACGTCAACATTTTGGCTAAGAACAAGACAGGACTTAAAAATTTATTTAAATTGATTAGTTACGCCAATACCAAATATCTTTACAAGACTCCTCGTATTTTGCGTAGTGAAATTGAACGCTTAAGAGAAGGCCTCTTGATTGGCAGCGGTTGTTATGAAAGCGAAGTTTTTCAAGAAGCAAAATCTAAAAGTGATGAAGAACTCACGAATATCATTCGTTTCTATGATTATGTGGAAGTCCAACCACTCGATGCATATACCCATCTTTTGGCCTCTGGTGATTTCGGAAACGAGCAAGAGTTAAAAGATCATCTAGAAAAAATCGTTCGAACGACTACCCAAGCAGGAAAAATTGTGGTAGCTACGGGGGATGTGCATTACATCAAGAAAGAAGATAAAATCTATCGGGAGATCATTATCAATCAAAAAGTTCCAGGTGGGGGTCGTCATTCTCTAGCGAGATATAAAGATGCAATTCCTGAAAATTATTTACGTACGACAGACGAAATGTTAGAAAATTTTAAATTCTTAGGAGAAAAAAAAGCCTATGAAATCGTCGTTCAAAATCCGAAAAAAATTCTAGAGATGGCCGAAGAAATCGAAGTTATCATCGATACGGGAGGAATTCCTTTTTCGCCAAAGATCGAGAACTCCGTAGAAACGGTAAAAGAACTGGTCTATGGCAAAGCCCACAGCATGTATGGGGATCCCTTGCCAAAGATTATCGAAGAACGAATCGATAACGAGCTTTCTGGAATTATTGCAGGTGGGTTCGATGTCATCTACTTGATTGCTCAAAAACTAGTTAAAAAGAGTAATGATGATGGTTATTTGGTAGGAAGTCGTGGCTCTGTTGGATCAAGCTTCGTTGCGACGATGATGGGAATTACCGAAGTAAATCCACTGCCAGCTCACTATCTATGTTATAACTGTAAACATAGTATTTTTGAAGATGAAAATGGGAAGACCTATGGTAGCCAGTATTCTAGTGGCTATGATCTACCAGATAAAATCTGTCCAAAATGTGGTTCTAAAATGGGCAAAGAAGGTCAGGATATGCCGTTTGCCACCTTCCTTGGTTTCAATGCCGATAAAGTTCCTGATATCGATTTGAATTTCTCAGGAGATTATCAGTGGAAAGCCCATGAATACACCAAAGAATTGTTCGGAATCGATAATGTTTATCGGGCCGGAACGATTGGAACAGTGGCGGACAAAACTGCTTTCGGTTATGTCAAAGGCTATTTTGAAGATCGCGAGATCACGAATGTTCGTACTGCTGAAATTGAACGTCTTGCCTTGGGCTGCACCGGTGTCAAAAGAACTACGGGACAACATCCAGGTGGTATTGTCGTCATTCCAGGTTATATGGATGTCTTTGATTTTACACCATTCCAGTATCCTGCCGATGACGATACCTCTCTATGGAGAACAACGCACTTTGATTACCATGCCATCGATCAAGATGTCTTGAAACTAGATATTCTCGGTCACGATGATCCGACCATTTTAAGAATGCTCCAAGATCTATCAGGAATCGATGTGACGACGTTGCCATTTGATGATGCCAAGGTGATGAGTCTACTATCGAGTACGGAAGCCCTCGGTGTAACAGAGGATGAAATTATGTGCCCGACTGGAACTTTAGGACTTCCTGAACTTGGTACTAAATTTGTCATTCAAATGTTGGTAGATACTAAGCCAAAAACTTTCAGTGAATTAGTTAAAATTTCCGGTTTATCACATGGTACCGATGTTTGGGCGGGCAACGCCAGTGAATTAATTCATAACCACGTCGTTCCTTTTAAAGATGTTATTGGATGTCGTGACGATATTATGGTCAATTTAATGAACTGGGGTATTGAACCTAAGACTGCTTTTAAGATTATGGAATTTGTCCGTAAAGGTAAACCAAGTAAAGATCCAGAGGGATGGAAGGCTTTTGAGAAAACTCTAAAAGACGCGAATATCCCAGACTGGTATATTGAATCTTGTCGCAAGATCAAGTACATGTTCCCAAAAGCCCATGCCTGCGCTTATGTCATGAGTGCCCTTCGTATTGCTTGGTTTAAAGTCTATCATCCGATCTATTATTATGCATCCTACTTTTCTGTTCGTACAACAGATTTTGATATCGATACGATGATCGCAGGTTATGATGCCATCAGAGCCAAAATGGAAGAATTACAAGCGAAAGGTTTTGAACGTACGAACAAAGAAGAAGGTATTATGGAATCTTTGGCCGTTGCACTAGAGGCTACTGCTAGGGGGATCAAGTTCGCTCCGATCGATATCACCAAAAGTGATGGTATGAACTTCCTTGTTCAAGATGAACACACATTGATTCCACCATTTAGAGCCATTGATGGCCTAGGTAGCAGTGTAGCAGGATCGATCGTCGAAGAGCGAGAAAAGCAGATGTTCCTTTCGATTGAAGATCTACAAGCGCGAGGCCATGTTTCTAAAACCTTAACAGATCGTATGGAAATGATGGGAATATTAAAAGGACTGCCAGAGTCCAATCAATTAACTTTGTTCTAAAAGAGCCAACTTGGTTCTTTTTTTTACATAAATTTACACAACACACCCCACCTCCCGTTGACAGA
>CANPXY010000046.1 GCA_947587115.1 uncultured Bacilli bacterium | reverse complement strand
TAAAATTATGGGTTGATCAAACTGCAACGAGAGAGCAAGCAGCAGGGAAAGTATTCAAAGGGATCATCAAAGTAGAAGCTAAGCAGGTAATTGAACTGCCACCAACCCCAGAAGCATGTTTTACTTTTGAGAAGGAGACAGGAACAATTACAGGATACTTATGCGGAGCGCAAATAATACCATATCCGGGGGCCGGCTCTTCAACTCCTAATACAGCCGAAAATAGTCCAGTGGGTAAAATTATTACAGACGTGGTAATACCCAAAACAATTGGTGGTACAGCAGTTACCAAGATCGGATATTGTGCCTTTGGAGATGGTGGCGGGGGCAATGTTGGTTTTACAAGTGTTGTGATTCCAGAAGGAGTAACGACGATCGGTGAATATTCTTTTGAAAATAACAGCTCGTTAACTAAAGTAACATTCCCTTCTACACTTGAAAAAATAGAACTTTTTGCTTTTGATAATACTCATTTAAGTAGTATAAAATTGCCGGAAGGATTAATGACAATAGGAAATAGTGCTTTTAATCGTAATCAATTAACTAGTATAACACTTCCTTCCACACTTATAAATATAGAGGGTTATGCTTTTTATAATAATCAATTAACGAGCATAACTTTACCGTCTAGTGTCACTCAAATAGGTGCCGAAGCTTTTGTGAACAACAAGTTAATGAATGTAACAATTAAAGGAAAAAGTAGTCCTGCTGATTTTGAAGGTGGTTATGGGACTGATAATTATTCACCAGATAGCCCTTTCGGCAGCGCATATGGATCTTCTGGTTGGCTTAAGGGAAGCAACTGTGAAGCCCACTATGAAGCAAATAAGACAAATGCTGAAGAGTATTGGGGAGATGGAACTAACCCATGTATTCACTGGGAAAACTAATCTAAAACTTTAAAGGGTCTTTGGATCCTTTTTTGGTTGAAGTAATTGACGGACTTTTTTGATACAGTAGAACGTGGTAAATAAGACATTGATACTTGTCGCAATCACTAAACTCCAAAGTCCGATTTTTAAAAAGGAAGTAAGAAAGAGCAAAGTTGTACGTAGTAACATTCCCATAAAAGTTGCTTTCATATTTACACTACTTTTGCCCATGGCGTCTAAACTCGATGAAAGAGGGGCCTGAATATATTGAAATAGACAGATTGGTGCTAAGACACGCAGATAAGGAATTCCTTCCGTCGTGTTATAGACGAATTTTAAAGGTAGACTTGGAAACAGTTCAAAAAAGATTGTCACAGGAATTCCGATGAACAAACAGATCATAATGGCTTGTCTGATCTTGCTTTTGGTGTAGGTAATCTTGTTAGAACTATAAGCTTTGCTGACAATCGGTAATAAAGCTTGCGAAATGGCCATTGTAAAAAAAGATGGCAAGAGCAGTAGGGGAAGTACGTAACCGGATAAAATTCCATATTCACGAACAAAAAAAGTATTCGAGTATCCTACTGATAATAAAACGGAACTTAAGATGATCGGTTCCAAAAAATAACCAATCGATCCAATCAACCGTCCAGTAGTACTTGGGATACTGATTCCAAGAGATTCTTTGACATAAGGTCGGTTGAAGGAAAGATCCTGTTTTGTAATTTTAAAATGTTTCGGCAAGAAAAAGAACAATACCAGAATAGAAGTAAGTTCGCTTATAATATTCGTTAGTACGACAAAAGCCACAGCAAATTCTAGACCATATTTTAGAAAGATTGGGACACCAACCACAATTAAGATCAGACGGATGATATCTTCAGTGACATTAGATACAACGTGTGGCAACATCTTTTGTCTTCCAAAAAAATAACTGCGCAACATTCCAGATAGACTCGTAAGCGGCAAGACGACGCCGATGGAAAGTAAGGCATAGTAACTGCGAGGTTCATGAAGTAGATGATTGGCAAGATACGGACTAAAGAAAATGATGAAAATAATAATGATCAGATTAATCAAAAACGAGATTGGAAGCAATGAAAATAATAGATTTTTATTGTTCTTTTCTTCTTCCGCCACCAACTTGCTGATGGCGATGGGAAAACCAAATTGCGCAAGTCCAATAAATAAAGAAAAGGTCGGCAAAATCAACATATATAAGCCAATTCCCTCTGGTCCCATCAGGCGGCTCATCATGATTTTAATGATCATCCCCAGTACTTTGGTAAGACAGCCACCAACCATCAAAATGATCGTCGAGATGATAAACTTTTCTTTTCTCATACTTCCTCCTTTCTATTTTTTTTATTCTTCGCTATAATATATATGTATGGAATTGTAAAAAAGAAATAACTTTCAAGAAAGGGGTATTTCGATGAAAAAATGGAAATCTTATCTTTTTTTGTTTCTTTTATTGATCGTACTAATTCTTTTTGAAACAAATTTAAGTACGAGCCTATTTGGCTCCACGACCGATTGGTTGAATCAACATACTGTTTTTCCAGAATATTTTCGTAATCTATTTTATAAAACGCATCAACTGTTTCCCAATTTTGCATTCCACTTAGGAGCAGGCCAAAACATTTTTTATTTTGCTTATTATGGGCTTTTCAATCCTTGGATTCTCTTATCTTATTTTTTACCCATGATCAAGATGTCAACTTATCTAGAATGCATCAATCTGCTTTCTATTTTAGCGAGTGCTTTTTTACTCTATCACTGGTTAGAAAAAAAGAAATTAGATCCGCATGCGATCGTGCTTGCAACGGGGCTTTTCATGTGTGCTGTTCCCATCATCTATCAAGCCCATCGGCACTTTATGTTTGTCAGCTATATGCCCTTTTTAATCATGGGGTTAATTGGGATTGATCGTTATTTTCAAAAAAATCAAAAGTCCCTTATTGCTCTTAGTATTTTTCTTATGATCATGACTAGCTATTATTATAGTATTGGCGGACTTTTGGCGATGGCAATCTACTATATTGCCGAAGATCTTCAACGAAGAAAACATTTCAAATGGAAAGAGTTTATTAAATCAGGACTGAAGTTTTTAGTACCATATCTTTTAGGAATTTTGCTAGCAGGCTTACTTCTTCTTCCCGTTGGTTATGTTATCTTGACCGGTCGCAGTGAAGATGTAAACAGTTTTTCTCTTCTAGATCTCATCCTTCCGAAATTCAACTTAAAAAACTGGCTTTATGACGGTTATGGCCTAGGGCTTACGGCGATTACGGTCATTGCTCTTTGTTTTTGTGGATGGGGAAAAAATAGAGGTCATCGTTTTTTAGCGATTGCGTGTGCGCTATTGGGCATTATTCCGTTGTTCCTATATTTGTTAAACGGGACGCTCTATATTCGAGGAAAAGTGTTGATTCCGCTTCTACCATTATTCTTCTTGTTGCTAGCTATTTTCTTAGATCACCTGATCAAAGACAAAGGTACGATTTCCTTCCACAAACAAGTCGTTACCTTTCTAATAATCGGTCTACTTGCTTCTTTAATGACTACCTCTAAATTATTGGTAGGGGGATTTTGGTTGGATGTGCTTGTAACTTTTGGAATCCTTGGAATTTTTTTAAAAAAGCGTAAGATCGTTGTACTCTATGGTCTTCTCATCTTGGCGGGCATAGTAAATATTGCTGTCAATCAAACAGAAACTTATGTCGATCGCGAAAGTTATCAAAACATCCATAGAGAAGAAATTACCCGATCTTTTGAATGGATCCAAGCACAGGATTCTGATTTATATCGAATGAAACAACTATTGTACAATCTTCCAGTGATCAATTTAAGTTATAATCAGAATTTTTATCTTACGTCGTTATATTCATCGACTCAAAATCCTTTTTATCAAGAATTTTACCGTACCTATTTAGCAAATTCGATTGCCAATCGCAACAATTTAATGATCAGTAGTACTTCAAATTATTTCTTTGATCTGTTTATGGGAGTTAAATATGTGATGGGAAATAATCTATCGATGTTTGGTTATGAGCCGGTAAAGGGAAGCACTAATCTCTATCAAAATACCTATGCTTTGCCGATGTTCTATGTGACAAACGAACTCTACCAAGAAAACGCTTTTGATCACCTAGATCCTGTAGAACAGATCGAGCCATTACTGAAAGGCGTTGTGGTCGATGGAAAAGGGGCGACCACCTTTACTCCGACTATTGAGAAAGTTAAGCTCGATTATGAACTTGTAGGCGATCCGCTAGATATAACAAAAGTAGGAGATCATAAGATGGTAGAAGTTTCTGAAAGTACCAAAGTCCAAGCACAGTTACAAAATATGGAAAAAGATAAAATCCTGCTTTTAAAATTTGACATTCAAAATTCTGTCAGTTGTGAAGAAGGAGATCGGACGATCACCATCAATGGCCATGTCAATAAACTTACGTGCGATGACTGGCTCTATAAAAATGACAACGATACGTTCTACTATGTACTGGCCGAAAAAGATCTAAAAAGTTTGCAGATTGAACTTTCTAAGGGCCGATATGAAATTGCCAACGAAGAAGCTTATCTATTGGATGTTCATGTCTTAGATTCCATAAAGGATACCCATGATCCAATGAAAGTCGATGTAAAAGATACGGTTGGCGATCAAATTGCTGGTACCATCAACGTCAGTCAAGATGGCTATTTCGTTACTTCCATCCCTTATGATACTGGATTTAAGATCGAACTCGATGGCGAAGAGATTGCCTATGAGCGTGTCAACAAAGCATTTATAGGCTTCCCAATTACCAAAGGTTATCATGAAGTAACCATCCACTATCAAGCCCCATTTGCAAAAGCTGGCCAATTCGTCAGTGCCTTTGGCTTGGTAGGGTTGCTCCTACTTGTCTATTTCGATCTCAAAGACGAAAAAAAATCAAAAAAGCAAGTTGATTTTCGTGAAAATGTGATATGATGGAATTAAGAGAGGATGGTGTCAAATGCAACGATATTTCAGTGAACAACAAACAGGCCATTCTTTTACTTTAACTCCCGAAGATAGTTATCATCTTTTAAAAGTGATGCGAAAAAAAATTCACGATCAAATAGAGGTCGTCTCAAAAGGGAAACTGTATTTATGTGAGATTGCTGACATTACTGGTCAACTCGTCACGGCCCAAATCATCGAAGAGCAAACAATCGAGGACGTACCGATGCATGTCACAATTGCGCAAGCGCTTGTTTCGGAGACAAAAATGGATTTCATCTTGCAAAAGGGTGTGGAACTAGGAGCCAAAGCGTTCTTGCCGTTTGTGGCAGAACGGTCGGTTGTTCGCCCAACCGGAAAAGAAGATAAAAAACTTTTTCGTTGGCAAAGAATTGTCAAAGAGGCGAGCGAGCAATCCAAACGTCGGTCGATTCCGCAAGTGTACCCTTTGGGCGATGTTGACAAATTATGTAAAGTAGAGTGTGAACTTAAATTGTTGTGTACTGTCAACGAAACGTCAACCACGATCAAAAAGGCATTGGAAAATTATCAGAAGGATGATAGAATAATAATTGTAGTAGGACCAGAAGGTGGTTTTACGAAAGAGGAAGAGAACAAACTGCTTGCGGCAGGCTACCAAGCGGTCTCTTTGGGGAACTTAGTACTTCGAACAGAGACCGTAGGGTTATATGTCATGAGTATTATAAATTACTATTTTATGAGGTGAAGTATATGAATGAAGGTCTAAATGTCTTTTTGTCAAAAGAATTCTTATTGATCTATGGAATGCTTGCAATTTTGCTCGTTTTGGTCATTATTGCATTTATCTATGATTCTAAAACTAAGAAAAAACTGTCTCTAGAAGATCAAAGCGAAGTGCCTTCCAGCGAACCCACGGTAGAAGAACAGCTTCCTGTTTTAGATGAAAAACCGATTGAAGTTACCCATCTTGATGAAATGTTAGATACGACACCGAAAGTACCGATCCAAGAAATAGCCCCGAAAAGTGAACCAGCTCCTTCCGAGATCAAATATGTGGATCCAGAAATGGAACCGGTCGAGGCCAAACAAGAATTAGAACGCATCAGCGAAGAATTAAAAAAACAAGAAGAGCAACCAACTGCCATCGAGCTTACCAATTTTGAACTTGAACAAGAAGAACAGGCCATCATCAGTTTAGAAGAGTTGATGAAAAAAGCCGATAATCTTTATCTGGAAAACGAGACTACCCAGTACGAAGATGAAGGAAATGAGCCAATTAATTTACAGGAGCTTCAACAGCGTATGCAAGAAGAACAGCCGAAAGACAAGGTTGTGTTAGAAGATTTTGCTACTGCAGGAACGACGCCGCAAGTTCCGCCGATTCAAGAACACGCTAAATTTAAAAATAGTCCAATTATCTCTCCTGTATTTGGAACGCTCGATAATATTGCTCCTCAAGAAGATCGTCTGGAGCTTGAGAATACAGCAAATTACGAAAAGTTAGATGAAGAGATTAGAAAAACCAATGAATTTTTGCAAATACTGAAAGAATTACAAAAGAAATTAGACTAATCTAGTTTCTTTTTTTTCGAAGGAGGATATTATAATGACCGTTGGAATATGTACGCTTGGCTGTAAAGTCAATATGTATGAAAGTGAATATATCACAGGATTGTTTCAAGATCGTGGCTATACGATCCAAAGCTTTGATGATGTCTGCGATATCTATGTGATCAATACTTGTGCAGTAACCAATACAAGCGATCTCAAGAGCCAAAAAATGATTCGTCGTGCCATTCGCCAAAATCAGGATGCATGTATCGTGGCGATGGGCTGCTTCGTTCAAGCAAATCAAGATTATCACGAACAAGGCCTAGATATCGTACTTGGAAACAAAGATAAAAGTCGTATTGTCGATTTAGTCGAAGAATATTTTAAAAACCGTCAACAAATTCGAGATTTTTATCAAGATTTTGATCAGGAATTTGAAGATATGGCAATTACTCGCTTTGAAGGACGCACGAGAGCTTTTGTCAAAATTCAAGATGGGTGTGAAAATTTCTGTAGTTACTGCATCATTCCTTATGTCCGAGGAAAATGCCGCTCTAAAAAGGTGGAGGTTGCCCTTAGAGAAATTCAAGATTTAGTCCAAAATGGTTATCAAGAGGTCGTCTTGACCGGAATTCATACTGGAAATTATGGAGTAGACCGCAATGTGACGTTTGCCGACTTATTAAAGGAGATTGTAAAAATCTCTGGTTTAAAACGTCTTCGAATTTCTTCGATTGAAATTACCGAATTGACCGATGAAGTATTAGAGATCATCGCATCATCCCCCGTCATCGTCGATCATTTGCACATTCCTTTGCAAGCGGGAAGTGATCCCATTTTACGGTTGATGAATCGTAAATATGATTTGGCGTATTTTGAAAAAAAATTACAGGTGATTGTCGGATTTCCTTCAGAAAGCGAAGAACTGTTTCAACAGACCCTATCCACCGTTCGGCGTTTTGCCTTTAGCAAGATCCACGTCTTCCCTTACTCTCTAAGAAGTGGGACCAAAGCAGAGACGTTACCGATGCAAGTCGATCCGATAGAAAAAAAGGAACGTGCGAAAAAACTTTTAAATGTATCCAAAGAACTAGAGATCGAATATTTTAAAAAGTTTTTAAATAAAGAGGTAGAAGTGTTAGTCGAACGTGTCAAAGACGGCTATAGTTATGGACATACCGGCAATTATTTGGCCGTCAAAATTAAAGGTGAGCATCCTGTACACGAAATGTGTTCCGCGTGGATCGAAGAGATAGAGTATCCCTATTGTGTTGCCGAAGTAAAAGATCAAGTTCCCATTTCCTCATAGATCAAAGATCTTTTTTCATATCGAGTTTCCTAGAATTCTCTATATTTATAAAGCAATTTATTGTATAATGAAGATGGTGATTTTATGTTTAAAGAAAAGTTGGCCTTGGTTCCTAACAAGCCAGGAAGCTATCAGATGAAGAACAAAGATGGCATGGTCATCTATGTTGGGAAAGCCAAGAATTTAAAAAATCGATTGAAAAGTTACTTCACGGGAACCGTGACAGGAAAGACGGCAATGTTGGTGCATGATATTGCCGATTTTGAATATATCGTCACCTCGAGTGAACTTGAGAGCCTCATTCTAGAAATCACCTTGATCAAGAAATATAATCCCAAATATAATATTTTACTGAAGGATGATAAAAGTTATCCTTATATTGAATTTACGAGTGAAAAATATCCAAGATTGCACGTAGTTCGCAATATCAATCGCAAAAAGAATAAGAGCCACCTCTATGGACCTTATCCCAACGTGACGGCTGCTCGCAAAACGGTCAATATGATCAACCGCATCTATCCATTGCGAAAATGCGAGAAAATGCCAAAAGAAGTATGTCTCTATTATCATATTCATGAATGTTTAGGCTACTGTGAAAAGAAGATTGATCAAGAACAGTTAGAGAAGATGTTAAGTGAAATTAAGCAGTTCTTAAAAGGAGACAGTAGTCTAATCAAAGAACGACTTGAACAAGAGATGTATAAAGCGAGCGAAAATTTGAATTTTGAAAAAGCGCAAGAATTAAAGATGATGCTTACAGATATCGATATCACGCTGGAGAAGCAAAAGATCGATCTCGGTAAAAATTATAATTTTGATCTGTTTGCTTACTATCAAGATAAGAATTTTCTATCGATTCAAGTGTTCTTTATTCGAGAGGGACTGTTGTTCGGTCGCCATGGAGATATCTACTATAGTGTCGATGATCCAGCGGAAGAGATGCTTCAGTATATGATCCATTTTTATGAAAAGAATAATTTGCTTCCCAAAGAACTGGTCGTGAGTGAAGAAATCGATAGCGCTTTATTAAAAGAATATTTCAATATTAAAGTAACCGTGCCACAAAGAGGCGAGATGAAAAAGCTGTTAGATATGGCGACAGATAACTGCAAAGTGGCACTTCATGAACAAGAAGAGACACTCAAGAAAAACGATGAGACAAGACTACAAGCTTTAGAAGAGTTGCGGACGATTTTACATTTGCCAAATTTATCGCGAATGGAATGTTTTGATAACTCCCATCTGTTTGGAACGTTCTATGTTGGCGGAATGGTCGTCTATCAAGACTTCTTACCGCAGAAACAAGAGTACCGCAAGTATAAAATCAAGAGCGATGCCAAAGACGATCTAGGTGCGATGCAGGAAGTGCTCTATCGAAGATATTATAAAGTGTTGATGGAGAATTTGCCCAAGCCAGATTTGATTGTCATGGATGGTGGGCAGA
>CANPXY010000045.1 GCA_947587115.1 uncultured Bacilli bacterium | reverse complement strand
TATATAAAAAAAAGAAAATCAAATTTGTTATAATTTTAACTTTCTTTCCTTTTTCCCCCAAAACTCTTTACACTAACGACTTTGTCAACAGTCTGAGAAACCCGAAGGTTTCTATTTCGCTCTAATTTCATCCATATAATTATAGATCTTGCTTGCCCATGTGGTACTTGCAGCATATTTTGGATTGATGGACTCTGGTGTAGTTAAGCCCTGTGCATAGTAGTTGTTATATAAATTGTCAAAGAATCCATTGATTCCGTCATCCAATGTAGCAAAAGCCTTATAACTTCCGCCACCACAAGTAGGTCCACCTTTTTGTCCACCAACGTTATTACATTGTTGAACAAGCTGGCTACATTCCCATTTACATCCTGTCTCATGTAGGACAATTGCAAGTGCTAAATATGGATCAATTCCAAGTTCGACAGAACGACTGGCAAATAAGTATCCTTTACCAGCAAGTGTCGAATTCAAAGAACGATCAAGTTTTTCAGCAAGTTCATTCATCGTCATATCTTCATAGACAATTACTTCTTCTACTTCATTAGAGCTTTCTGTATTGTCTTCGTTTACTTCTTCTGTTTCTGCAAGCAATACATCTTTTGCCTCTTTGGACGCAGAAGTGATGATCACTTCCTTCGCATCCCGTAATTCTTGATATACTCCTACACCACCGATAATCATCAAGATGATCATGGTAAGAATACCAAAAATTACTTTTAAATTTGTTTTCACATTTTCACCCCTTTTAGTATGGAAAACGTCATTATTATATCAAATTTTGAGACTTTTGTCAAGAAAATACACTTGATCCTATGAATTTAAAGGATATAATATGAAAACAGGACAAAAATTTGACGATGGTTTTACCAAAGATCAATGAATCATAAACTAATACTTTTTCTTAAATGAATATTGAATATCGTCATCACGCTGCTCTACATAATCACGAATGCTACTATAAAGTTGCTCATCTCTTTTTAGATTAGAAGCTAAAATATTATAAGTCATACTTTGTTCTAATGACTTCATATCTCCCCCTACTCGAGACTTTTCAATTTCTTGTATCATCTGATTCATGAGAGCCACATCTTTTGAACTAAGAACATAAAGCAATTCAGTAAGTTGTATAGGCCAATTATTTTCAACACACAAATCTAGTACCTCATTTTCTAAATTTCGTTTGATGCGATCAAAAGTTTTTCTAGGATAGATCATGTAAAGAGGACGCGGACTCTGTCTATAACCTTTTAATACAAGAGGTTTATAAAAAACAATATTGTAATAATTGTTCACTTGCTCAACAGAGACATCATAAGAAAGAACTCCGTTCTTTTCATAAGCTTTAATGGCAGGCAAAGAAAAATCATAGATACGTTCGCCATGAAGACGATTCTTCTGTAGACGATTTTGGAGAAAGACAAAATAATCATGCGTATGAGCAAAATGTCGCTGTTGTTCTTTGGTACGCTGAAGAGCAAATGCGGAGCGATATGGAAAACTTTCCTTATAAAAATCTGTAAGGCAAAAACTAGCGGCTTCCATAACTGTACAAGGTTTAGAAAAAGGTGGCAAAGAGAACTCTTCAGCAGTTAATGGTATGGATTGGGCATCAAAATATCCATCAAAAAAACGAACTCGATAATAATGAATTTCATCATGAACGATCACTTCTAAATCATACTGATCTGAATCTATAATCTGTGAATCTATTTTATTGATGAGTCCATTATATAAATTCCCCTTTCGAAGTTGAAATTTTATCATAAGACCTCTTCTTTCTTAAACTTTTTGTTTTTTATTATACACATATTCTTGATTCGGAGCAACTTCGTAATGATAGATCACGTTTGTAGCAATTAAAAAAGCCCAGTTGGGCATGATAAAACTAGATAAAGAAAAAACTCTAGTCTACTTTTTCTATGTTAGAAAAAAATAGATGATATTTCTAACATAATATAGATTTTAAGCAATTCATTTTTCAGTATTTGATTTATACAGCGTCTTGTTTTTGTAAAGAACAAGATAAATCATAATCGCTTACCATCAAATGACATAAATCTAAAACAAGAACTACTAAGCAAGAGATCGCTTACAGATTCGGTACTATCTAAAATAACATAGATCTAAAACTAAAATATCTTTGGGCCAAATCCCAACATTGATTCAGTACTATCTAAAATAACATAGATCTAAAACAGGTTTTATTCTATGAGTGATGAAAATTATGATTCAGTACTATCTAAAATAACATAGATCTAAAACCATCAATAGTATCACTAGTATCAGTTATATGATTCAGTACTATCTAAAATAACATAGATCTAAAACTTTGATTGTATCGTAAAACGTATTTATACAGATTCAGTACTATCTAAAATAACATAGATCTAAAACAGGTTTTATTCTATGAGTGATGAAAATTATGATTCAGTACTATCTAAAATAACATAGATCTAAAACCGTAAAGGGCATTCTCTGCTATAAAAAGATGATTCAGTACTATCTAAAATAACATAGATCTAAAACAATAAAAAGTCATTAAAATCTGCTTCGTCTGATTCAGTACTATCTAAAATAACATAGATCTAAAACCTTTTTCTTCAACCAATACTCCCTATTGTTGATTCAGTACTATCTAAAATAACATAGATCTAAAACGCCATAGTTTATTCGACAAGATATTTCTTTGATTCAGTACTATCTAAAATAACATAGATCTAAAACACAATATACTGTTGATACACCATAGGTGCCGATTCAGTACTATCTAAAATAACATAGATCTAAAACAGACTATAGATAAGTTATATATGTTTGATTGATTCAGTACTATCTAAAATAACATAGATCTAAAACGATTCATAATTTCTAAAAATCTCCTTTACTGATTCAGTACTATCTAAAATAACATAGATCTAAAACTGGTTGGACGTATTACTGTTTTAGGTAATGGATTCAGTACTATCTAAAATAACATAGATCTAAAACCGACGATTTGGACAATGTAAAAACAAAAAAGATTCAGTACTATCTAAAATAACATAGATCTAAAACCTCAAATAGTTTAAATCTATTCAGTTAACCATAGAGCTATTAACTATTTTTAGATAGCACAAACATTTCAACGAATTCATTATAACACAAACTCAACTAAATTTTCATCAATCAATAATTTTTTTTCGTAAACTAACGATCTCCCATAACTCTGAGAATCCAACAATAAGATCGTTACTTTTTTATACAAAGAATATTTGTATAACTCTACTAATTCAGATTCTGTAAGATACTGTTTTAAATTAACCAATATAGTTAATTGGTTTAAATGTAAAATACTTTCGATATCTATAAGCACTAACAACTGATCCAACAATTCCTTTTTAGATTCAACTTCTACTTTTAAAATCTTAAACAGCATTTCAAGATCCACCTCTTCTTGAACGGTAATTGGTAAATCTAAATCATTTACTGACTTCCCAAAAATTTTAATTAATTTTCGATATTCTTTAACAAGCTCCTGTTTTTCCATCTCATCCATCAACTGCAAAGCTAATTTGTTCATGTCCACAATATTTCTTTTAGAATTCAATTCCAAATTAAAATAATCAGCAAGCACCTGCACACGGTGTGACATATTGACTTCGTCTGTTCCTTCAAAAAAATAGAAATCCTCTAATAAATTACCTCCTTGAATCTGACATAAATCAGAAATGAAACGATAAAAATATTTTTTATTTTCAATTTCTATTGCGTTGATGCTTTCATCATCAATATCAATGATATGATCAATATACTTACAATTTAATTTCATATAATAATCAATCGCTCCTCACTATTGATGATTTTAGTATTAGATTTCCCAATAATATACTCTATTTTAGAATATTGTCTTTCCGTAATCGTTAAAGCCTGAATAATTCCTTTTTGTGGTGCTTTTTTCTTAACTTTCTCTAGTAATAAAGCGCCTTGCTGTGAGTTTAATACTATTTTAGAATATACCGATTCTTGCATCATGAGAAATCCTTCATTGATTAAAAATTTTCGAAAGCGAAGATAATTTCTTTTATCTTGTGCATAGACATTTGGTAAATCAAAAAATATAATCATTCGCATAGCTCTATCCCTCAAAGATAAATTTTTCATAATTTTTCCCCGTTTCAAAATATTCTAGTGTATTTTTCACATACAAACTGATAATATCTTTTAAAAAATATTTTCTATTTTTATAACGATAATTATGATTAAAAAGATTTACTAAATCCATTTTGTAATCTTGGTCAAAAGATCGTTGTTGATTGTAATAGACAAAATGATCAATTACAGGACGGAACACTTCCATTAAATCACAAGATAAATTAAATTCATTAAACTCGCTCTTATGATGAATTCCGAGTTGTGTAAGAAAGCCATTGGAAATAATTTCTTTATTGATTGTCGACAGTAATATAGCATAACCATAATTCAAAGCACTATTGATAGAATCATTATGATTTCTTTCAAAAGTTTTCCCAAATAAGGCATTAAAATAAACTTTGGCAGCATGCCCTTCTCTATTCGTTTTATCTCCTATAGTTACTTCATCAATATAACTATAGACAAGTTGCCATTGATTTGTTTTAGTTATTTTTAAAACTTGTGCTTGATTTAAGATCTTGTTTTGAACAATTTGCATCCACAATTGATTTTTCTTTTGTATGGTCCATTTAGATTGCTGTATCACTTTTTTACTAGTATTATGACTTCCATAATAATTTTGTAATTCTCCAAAAGGATGGTGTTTTTCATCACAAAAGATGATATTGATTTTATTAACTGCCAATTCTTTTAAAAGGTAGGAAGAAATAGATACAGAGATAGAATCCACAATGACTGTATCTATTTCTGATAGATGAATGTATTTTTCATCTAAATCCTTTTTTACCACCAAAAAGCGGTTTTTATAACTAATCTTGGCTTGATCAGTAACGACAACCGTTCGAAAACTCATGACTGTACTGCCTCATTCCCGTAATTGAACAATCAATAATGTTAGCAACTGTTATATTTCTACTACTCAATCGTCCAGTTTGAGTAGAAAACTTTCCTTCTTCAATAAACGATAGATCCGCATTTTGAGCTTTAGTATTAAACAATTTAAATATTTCTTGTAAAATTTTGAATTTTTCTTCTTTTTTAAAAGAAACAGTCTGATACAATCTTTCTAATTTACCAAAAATGTCTTCATATAACGGATATGCACTTTTCTTATTAAGCAACCATTTTACTATTTCGTCAATTTGTAATTCTACTTCTTGATCTGATAATATTGGTTGATGTTGTTGATTTACAGGAATTTTTTTATTGTTTAAAACAAGATTCAATACATATTTCCATTTTTCTAATTTAACTCTAGGAATACGTAACTCAGTAGCATTAATTACTTCGCAGTTTTTATGAGCTGTAGAATATCCACGAAAATAAACAAATTGACCTTTATAATTTAATAAAGCGTTGATAGGAATAAATCGACAAATTTTTAAAGTTTCTGATTGAAGATTTAAATGCTCTTTCACAAAATTGATCAAGCAATTTGGATCTTTTTTACTATTTTCATATACCAACATTGGAACTCCTACGATTCTATGTTGCACTTCGTCACCATATTCTACTAACACACCACAGGCAATTTCAATTCCAGTATAATAACCATATAAATTCATTGGTAAATTCTGTTTCAACCGAACACCATTTGGTTGTACATCTTTTTTATGAAGTGTTTCTTTATAAAATTTTCCACTTTGAATTTCAGTCTTTTTACTTATAACAATATCTTGTTGATACATTGTATCTTTGATTGTTTTGTGAAGTTGATCAAAATCTAAAATAATTTCACCATCACTAGTACAAGCCGCAACAGTATTATCCATACTGTTAATAAAATATCCAGCATTTAATTCACGATAGCGTTTTTGTTCTAACAAAGTTCTTTGCAATTCCTTCAATTGATCAAAATCAACCGAACTTTTGAAATATGTTGCACGATATTCACCCAACACAGCAGCCAAATAAGCATCGTGCGCATGATGATAGTCGTTGATATCCCGAAATTTATAAAGCTCAAATTTTTCACGATAAAGATGGCTTAATTTTGCAGGCAAACAAATCACCTGTGTCGTAGGATAATAAGTTCGGACAATATCTGCAACATGTTTGATAATCTGTCTTGCTTCTACCAATTGACGATTGATAAATCCTTCAATATCACTATTTGAATATTTATCTCGACAGAGATTGTTATATTTTTTAGCGGACATCAACCCCAATTTTCGCATTCGCTCCCATCTTCTTTTTTGCTCATTACTACGATATGGTAGCGGAAGTACATAATTTGCAGCTTTTGCTTGATTTTCCTCTCTTAAAACGAGCGCTTTATTATCAATAGAATCATCTTTAATCAAACTGCGTGGAATAATATGATCAATTTCATACGAAGATAATTTGGTAATATCAAGAGGTGTATCAGAATAGAGACTCTTTCCTTCTTGTAGGAAGTAAAGCAGTAATTTATCGGAATCAATTTTGTCTTGATTTTTCAATTCATTAGATAATTTTTTATAATCTTGTATTTGCTGTTTTGCCTGTTGATAAAGTTTTTCTAATCTCTTTTTGCGATCATCGATACGCCCTTTCTTTTCATCTCCTCTAGCCATTTCTATGACAATATGATCTGGTTCATAACCAATAAAGTCAATATAAGATTCTATCATCTTTAGCGACTGATAAATACCTCGTTTGACCGAAGGTGAGGTAACCAAATCTTTTACTAACCGATAATTGATTTTTTCCTTTTTATCAATACCATTAAATTCACTGATCATATCCTGGAAATGAAACTTTTCATCATATAGAATTTGCATAAAATTAAGAGGAGTTTCTTTCATGAGATCCATGATTGATTTTTTATTACCCGTAGCAGGATCTGGATAATAAGGAGTATTCAATAATGCTTTAGAAAGACTACTCCATTCTCTATAACGTTTGGATAACAAAAGCTGCATCGCATGGTCATTTAATTGGTAATTTTGACGAACTTTCTTCTCTAAAATATCTTTATCCTCAAAGATTGTAATCCACTCGATAATTTGCTCAGCATCCTCTTCATTATAGTTAGTACCCTGAAAGATGCCATTTTCGCCAAAGAAATCAACATAAGATTTCATATTACAAGAAAATTTCTTTTCTGCTGAATATCCAGTAATATCAAATGTATCATACATCGAAAATTCTGTCTTACCTCGAAGATAACTTTGTAACTGCCTATCAGTAACAAAAGATGGAGTTATCTTAATTAAATGATCAAAAATATCTTGTTGAAGATCCAAAGATAAACGTTTACCATTGACTTTAATTTGTTTTAACTCGTTTCTCACTTTGAATTCAGAATAGAAAATAGAGTGTTTTGGCATTACATATTCGTTCAACAAATAAGTACAATGCCCAAGCATATGTTGAATAAACGCTTCCGCTGAAGCTTCTAAATCTACTATATCATAAAAATTATAAGGAGTAATAGGAACATGTTTCACCTTACGAACCATCCAAGCATTTGGATTTTTAACACCTTTATCCTTTGTTGTATCATTTAAAGGTCCAACATAATAAGGAATACGAAATTCTAACAAACGTACCAATTTATAAGTACCATCTTTTAATTTCTCACCTAAACAAGGATAATATGTTTTCTGATTTTCAATAATTTGAATCAATTCTTCTTTATTTAACTGATAAGGATATTTTCCATTTTCTTTACTGGTAATTCTAGGTAAAAATTGTGCATTTAAAATTCTTTCTTGTTCCGTACTGGTATACTTATTCAACAGTTTTTGATCCGTCACTTTAGGTAAAACTTCTTCCAAATATTTCATTACTGTTTTCTCAAAATCCTCATAAGTAATATGATTAGAAATGTATTGCTCATAAAGACATTCTTTGTCTATTCCCTGAGATTTAAAAACTAATTTATAACGCTCGTAATCATAACGAAACAATGATTTAAGAAAAGCTAAATCTTTTTTTTGTTGTGCATATCTATTTACCATCAAATCGGATAAAGACTTAACATCGCTTCCGTGAAATAACTGTTTAAGAAAAATCATATCATAAAGTTCTTTAATCTCTTCAAGAATAGAGATTTGTTCGTTTAATGATTCTGATAGTTCTTCATAAGCCTCCTCATATTCATCTGCCTTAAAATCGATTTTAATATCTTTTTCCAATGTCATATTGAACATTTTCGAAATTGAAAATTTATCTCCCAATATTGCTTTTTTAAATTGATCAATAAATTCTTTAGCAAAATAAGGTTGAAGAAGTTGTTCTATTTTTAGTCTTTGATCTGTTTTAGAGTTTAAAAAGAAAACATCTTCAAAAGAATCATAAGGGAATGTTTCTAAATGATCATATGCAATTGTAACTCCCACCTCTTCGATTGTTTCAAGAAGCGAGTGCGTTTTTTTAACAATATCTAGATCTCTTACCTGAAAATTTTGTTTTTCAATTAAAAAATTACCCCGATATTTGATCATATGATGAATAGCCAAATACACAAGTCGAATATCCACTTTCTCTTTTGTATTTAACAAATGTTGTCGTAAATGATAGATTGTTGGAAACTTTTGATTGTATTCAATAATTGCTGTTTTTTCTTCACTAGAAAGAAATACAGTACGATTATTTTTGTCATCTTCATGATAGAAAGACTCGTCTAATTTTTGATAAAACTGTGGATCTACTTGACAGATTTCTTTTTCTAATAATTCGCGTAAAAGCATGATCCTTTTTCTTCTGCGATCATAACCTCTTCTAACACTTCGATAATGTCGTGTCTCTTCTGCAGAATCTGCCTCATCAAATAGACGAACGCTCCAGAGTTTATGTTTACCCTTTCTCATAACTTTAAATGTTCCTCGATCAATTACGGCACAGCCAACCGAACTTGTTCCGATATCGATCCCCATCGTGTAACCTTTTTGTTTTTTTAAATTTTGCATTGACTACCTCCTATTTTTATGCTACGATAACAATGGTACTACCAAATAGTACTATCTAAAATGACATAGAGAGTTAAAATAAAGGTTTAACCCTAAATGCTCATTTTAATGAGATTGGTTGCGTTGGCAACCTTTTTTTATTCTCACTTTCAAAGTTACCATTGAATTAACTTTAGTGTAACATATTTCCAAATAAAGGTAAATAATTCGACAAATAAATTTATCAATTAAAAAAAATAAACTAACAGAAATGTTAGTTTTATTAATCTCGAAAATTAATTAATTCGAGTTTATTATCACAATATGGGGCGATATAAGAGGATCGAACTCTTGCATACTGGTGCCACAAACCAGCGTGTTAACCACT
>CANPXY010000044.1 GCA_947587115.1 uncultured Bacilli bacterium | reverse complement strand
GGGTAGTGAATTTGATTATTATGTGATTGCGGAATTTACCGCAAGATACATCAATCAAGGTAGTAGCTTTGACATCTATCAATTAAAACACAATGATGTCGATAAACTTGCTGAAGAATTTCAGTTTATTATTCCAAGTAATGCTAATAGTCAAAGTTATTCTATTAATGAAACGCCGTTTTATAATTTTCATTTAAAGTTAGATACTACAAATACTTTGGCGAGCAAATTACAAACACACGTTAACGGCAAAACCGTTATTAATCAAGATATTATTGATAAAAAATTAATTCGTGTTTATACTGATAGCTATTTTTATAGGTCAGAAGACTATTGCAAATATTGGTGCAAGTATTGCCTTGAAAATAAAAAGAATTTAATTGAGTATGACATAAACGGACCAGTTGACAATGGTTTACCCGCATCGCCTGAAACGGGAAAAGACGACTCTTATAGCTACATTCATAAAAATTCAATCGGGAATATTGAAAGTTGCTCTACCTCTTTAGGTAATTCCGTTGTAATGGAATTTATCAATAACGACTCGGAAACTGATGATCTTAAACCCGAAATCCTAGAAACTCCAAACACGTTCGAAACACCTCCCGAACTTCAGACTTCTTTAGGCAATTCGTTAAAAGTTATCAGTGATCCTAGTCAACCAGTTATTCCGAATTTTGAAGATTATCTTGTCTATAAACACTACTATGTTGTAATGGATACTGAATTGGTTAAGGAACTCGATCTTTATACGGGTGCATATCCAAGACCAGGGGAAACTAAACCAAGTGAAAAAGTATAATAACATTTCTTGACAAACATTTTTTCGTGTCGTATAATATTTTTCTGAAAAAGGATTTTTATAAAAAAGGAGATTAGATAAAGTGTTTGACTTTATAAGTGGGTTACTTTCAAGAAAACCGTGGAAATCGGGGAAACTTGATAAAAAAATCCGTGATTATATTGGTGAAGAGTCTTTAGAAGGTATTTGGTATAAAGACGCCTTGAAATTGATGCGGATTAAAAATGCCGTAGGGCTAAAGGATAAGACGCAAGTTTTTTCTAAAGACGCATTAGATATTATCTATACGGACTCTATTCATGAAAGCCCTTATAGCGTTTTACATCTTTTCAATGAATACACGTCTTTAGCGGAAGTTTTTGAAACATTGAAATATCCAAACGCACAAATTGCCTCTAAAAACATCATTCTCAAAGAGATGGCAACCATGTACTTTAATGGGCATCAGATAGTGGCATTAAGCAACAATCACTATTTGGTAAGATTTGACATTGAACCGAAAATTTTAAGAAAACTCGAAATTCAAACTCAAAAGAAATTTTACAGATTTTTAAGAGATTCCAATTTCATGGATAAGGGGGAAAAGGTATGATGATGCGGATAAAGAAAATAGATGACGATAAAATCAATTCTGCGGATTTACTCGCAGAAAATTATGATGGAAATTCAAAAGGTTACGGCTACAAGGAAAACGATCTCTACACCATAGAGGATTATTTTGAAAACAAAAAATTTTTAGAAGGGCAAAACAATTCTAATGGATTTCCTAGATTTGTGGATTGGAGTGATGACTTCCTAGAAGACGATTTCCTTAGTGAAAAATTGTGTTTTTGGGAAAAGACCAAGCTAGCCTATTATCTCGCCTATTATGGATTTGTGGACGGATTTTTAAGCGTTTTTAATGGGAGATTTTATCGGGGTATTTTTAGAAAAATCAAAAACGTCTTTAGTTGGATTCCTGTTCTTTGGAAAGATGAACCGTGGGATTGCAATTACTTTTTAATGATTATTTCCAAAAAACTTCAAACCATGATCGACAGCGGTTACTATGATGAGAGAAAAAGTACTACCGCCAAAGAAGATCGTGAAAAAATTTTAGCGTCTATGAAAGAGATGCAAGAAATTCTGAAAATGTTAATAGCTGATAATCCTTACCAGCTGGTTGAAGAAGAAAGAAAAGCCCTTGGAAAAAAATGGGGAAAAGGGAAAGTGTGGATTGTTGATGGCGAGCATAGAAGTACTTGTGAGAATATTCATACGGAAAAAGACGCAAGAGCTTATCGGCGTGAATTATCCAATCTTTACAAGCTAGAAGGTAAGAGACAATTGGCTATGCAAAAACGTCTAGGAGAAATATTCCAAAAAGACGTGATGACTTGGTGGGATTAGCTTTTTTACTATTCAAACAAAACAAAACCCTCTAATTCGAATTAGAGGGTTTTAGCGTATCTATCGCTATTGAGTAGCTTTTAATCCCGTTTCCGCTGGTCTTGTAAAGGGTTCTTCTCCTTCGTTAGGCTTTTGAGTATCGTCAATCGTTTCTGTGGTGTCTCCTTCTTGAGAGGTGCTATCGACTTCTTCTTGCTCGTTTTGATCTGAATCTTCATCAGGGGTTTCCTCATCGGTATCTGTTTCCCCCGTTTCGTCTTCTTCAGATGGTTCTTTTCCGTCTATAAAATCATTATAATCCTCATCATCACTTGATCCTTGGTCATCGGTTTCCTGATCTTTTTCTTCAAGTTCTTTGGCTAATTGATCAGGAAGTTTTTCCACGTCAAATGTTTCACGAGCCTCATCGAGTTTTTCTTGATACATCTCCTCTTTCATTGTTTCCCAATCCTGATCGGTGATTCCCAGGATATTGTTGACAATATACTTTTTGGAAAAATACACCCCTTTATAGCCATCGACAATTTGAAGTTGCGTGTATTTTTGAGAATTGACTTCTAATCGTTTTAATTCCTCAAAATAATTGTCGTGCTGATACTCAAAGAATAATTGATCTTTGATGATTTCCCAATCTCCTTCGGAAACCACATTAGAAAGCAATAGTTCAATTCTCAAAGCCTCTTGGAAAAGGATGTTAAATTTGTTTCTAAGTCTTTGAATAAACTTGGAAAAGACGATTTCCTCACGGGTAACTTCGTTGGAAGTCCCTATGGAATTGACCGTTTCGGGGTTAAGACGGTTTTTCGGAACATTGAGAGCCTGATAAAGTTTATTTTGAAAGTAGACAATGTCTCCGATACTATCGAGGTTGCTTGCACTTGGTAATACAGAAATTTCCGTGGATTTCCCCCCTTCTCGTCTAGGCAAGAAAAAATCTTCTAACATCGAAAGGTATTGCCGATTGTTTTTAATTTCCCCCGTGGTGGCGTCATAGACAATTTTGTTTCGGAATTTCTCGATAATGGAATTGACATACTGCTCGGCTTTTCCTGCTGGCAAATTACCGACATCAATATAAAAAGCCCTTCTTTCGGGAGCACGGGTGATTCGGTAAATTACCACGGCGTCTTCCATCATTTTCAACTGATTGGCGGGTTTAATGGCTTTGAAAAGATAAGAAAGCGTCTCTTTAGTCTTTGGATCAACAAGCCCGCTTTGTACGTTGATCACGGATTCCGTGCTAAGACGAACGGCTGATGTGGCGGTGTCATTTACCGCCAAGCCATTATCATTAAACAGGTAGTATTCAAAAGAGTCCGCCACATATTCAACTCCCGTGGTCTCATCTTTTCTCTTCACGTATTCAACGACTTTACGGATTTTCAGAGGATCAATATAATCAAGGCTTAAAATGCCTTTTTTAGGATTTTTCGTATCTACATTAACGTAATAGTATATTCTGCCATCAATATACCAACGCTTGAAAATATCATGCCCGCTTTTATTAAAATCCAATAGGTTGATGACGTGATCAAAATGAGTTAAAATACTTTCTTTTATGCCTTCAAATTGTTTATCGAGATTATCAAGGTTTAAGGAAACAGGTGGGACTCCTTGCTCGACAATTACCGCATCATTGACAATGGATTCGATAGCGGTATCGACATCGGGGTAACAAGCGGTCTGCCGATACTGTTCAAGCATCTGTGAAGACGTGAATACTTGCCCATTGATGTCGAAATTGTAGGCATAAGCCCCTCCAGCAACACCTCCGCCATAATAGTTCGAGTAACCCGTATTGATAATCGATGATACACTACCCTCAGAAGTACCTGTAGATAATTTGGGTATTTTTTGAGAATCATCTTTTTTGTTTTTCTTTTTTCTCGAAAACTCGAATCCAAAAATATTAAAAGGCATTGCACTTAATCCTATCGGGCTTTATGGTTTTTTATTTTTTGAAGATAATTCAAAAGTGTGGGCGACTGTGAAACACTTTCCAAAATATCCTTGGCTTTGTATTGTGCCACAATTCCCGCCTTGGCGTCTATCCACACGTCGTTCATCACGCCAGCACAGACGTCTTCAGAAATTGTGGGCAAAAATGTTTCCAAGGACTCCACAATCAATTGTCCATATTGAGTAAAGAAATTTTTACGGTTTTCCCGCTCGGTAAAATCTAAAAAACTGACAAATTGACTCGCTGACATGAATTGCTTAATATTCCTTCTTTCGGTGTTTAAACCGCTTTTCCTAAGGCGTAATAAAATACTTAATGAAAGAACTTGACAAAAGTCGGTAAAATCGCTTATAATTTAATTTTATATTTTTTATTTGAGGAGAGGTATAAAAGTGGAAAAACACTTTGTTAAAGCTATGACCAATGTGTTAAAAGAAAACTATAACCAATCAGTAACAGAAAACGAGGCAATTGGGTATAAGAGTTCTTTTAATCCTTTTTTAGATTTTCTCTACAACATTGCGTCATATCGAGACGCTGATGATAAGAAAATTGCTGATGACTTTTGGCATTGCTATAAAGAAAATAGAGCATTAGCCATTCAATTTTTGTTTTATATTCGTGATATTCGAGAAGGGCTTGGGGAAAGAAGAGTTTTCCGAGTAGCTTTAAAGCATTTGGCTAAAGGATCAACCAAAAGGCTTTGGATTAAAAACATAATTCCCTTGATTGGAGAATATGGTCGCTTTGATGATCTTTTCGCTCTTTTTAACACCCCGTGGGAAAAGACGGTGATTGGTTATGTTACCACGAAACTTTTAGACGATGTGCGGAAAGCACAAAACCCTGATAAAGCAAGCGAGGTAAGTCTTTTAGCCAAGTGGATGCCCTCGATTAACGCCTCTTCTAAAGAAACACAAAGAAGTGCTCTTAAAATTATCCGTGCAATGGGTATTGATAAGGCAAGTTATCGAAAAATTCTCTCAAATTTACGCTCACATCTTGACGTGGTAGAAAGAAAAATGTGTGCCAAAGAGTTTTCGGAAATTGACTACTCGAAAGTCCCCTCACGTGCAAATTTACTTTATTCAGAGGCTTTTTTACGGCACGATAAAAAAAGACGCACGGAATTTTTAAGTCTCTTAGTCAAAGGGGAAACCAAGATCAACGCAAGCGTGCTTTACCCGCATGAAATCATCAGTAAGATTAAAGACTATGCGAATTCGTCTTTAGAAGAAGATGAAAATTACCAAACTTTAGAAGATCTTTGGAAAAATCTTAAAAATCAACCATCATTAGGGGGAAATTGCTTAGTCGTGCGAGATGGAAGTGGTTCGATGGAATATGCTCACGTAAATGGATCAACCACGAATCTTGACGTGGCAACTGCTTTAGCCATTTTCTTGGCGGAAAGAAATACGGGTGTTTTTAAAAACACTTTTATCACTTTTTCAGAAAATCCGAGTTTAGTGCAATTTAAAGATGATGATACCCTAGTCGATAAAATTAAAGAATGTAACCGTCACGATGAAATTCAAAATACCAATATTGAAAAAGTTTTTGACTTGGTATTAAAAACCGCACTTGAGGAAAAAGCCAATCAAAAAGAAATTCCGAGCATGATTGTCGTTATTTCAGACATGCAATTTGATAATGCGTTGACTAACCCGTATGACGAGAGTCTTTTTAAGACAATTTCTCAAAAATACGCTGACTACGGCTACAAACTTCCCAAATTGGTCTTTTGGAATCTTTTTAAAGGGGAATCAGCAAATCAAACCATTCCTATGCTTAAAAATGAATTGGGATTGGTTTTGATGAGTGGTTTTTCAACCAATTTAATTTCCATGATCATGAATGGGGAAATTAATCCTGAGAAAGCTTTGTTAAAAGAAATTGGAAAAGATCGCTATAAAGCAATTGGAGATGCGGTTAAAAATGCTCCTTCCGATCAAAAACCTTTTAGAAAAGCAACTAAAGAAAGAAAAGGAAAGAAATCTTTTAGAAAACCTTTTAAAAATAGATAGATTGTAATTAACACCCCCAGGGAAATCCTGGGGTTTACTTTTATGCATTTTATGGTAAAATACAATTTTTCTAAAATGATATAGTTGAAAGAGAGATGATAAAATGATTAAAGGAAAAGTAAAAACCCGAAATTGGACGGTAAAGGTCTTGAGAGATCATAGGGGATTATTTTCCCCGAAAGTTGAAAAAGATAGAACCAAAGAGATTTTTAGACGGGAAAAGCATAAAAAGAGGTTCTACGATGAGAATAAAAATGGCGGATATTCCGCCATTTTCTTTTATTTGTAGACGTGATACGCCTGCATATCGGGCACTTTTCTTTTTCCGTCTCGATTTCTGATGACTAATTCGACTCCGAATTTTTTACCGCTATTTTCATCAATTACTTCAAGTTCAAATTTCGGTCTTGCCGATCCATCCATTTGAACTAAAAATCTTTTTAGATTAAAGTCAAAAGAATTTCCGTAAGAAACTTTGATTCTTGCGGGAATCGACTTTTCGGGATTTTTGAAATTCGGTTTTCCGCCAACCGCAAGATAATAAGTGGGGTTATTAGTTGTACTTGATATACATCTATAGTACTCGGTTGCCAATTCACTGGTAAATGCTCTTTTTGTGGGAAAGTCTCTAAGTTTTTGCGTCAAAAAACGTCCTAAATTACCCATGGTACTACAAAACCCGCTATTTTGGATTTTAGTTCTAAAAAGCTGTGCGTATTTTTCGCCGTCTTTTTCGTCTCGGATAAATTCAATAGCACCTTTTTCCGTAACCGCAAGATTATTTTCCACACAATATTCGTTGTACTTGATCAGTCGCCAAACAAGATTGCCAGCGTTTTCAGTAAAAACGGTGATATTCTTTAAAAAACTATTTTGAGCCTTATCAATACCTTTTTTAAGCTCTTTGATGGCGAATTTCCAATCAGAACCAAAATTAATCAAGGCGTCCGAATCAGTTTCCCCTTCTTTTTCCATTTTTGAAAGCGTCAATGCACCAATTGTGGCGGTGCTGTCTTGCTTTAGGGAAATTGGTAAAGTGTTTTCACTGACCCATTGATTAAAAAGAGTCAAATCGTTTATATCTGTGGGAATTCTTACGCCGTTTTTAACAAAATAAAAATCTCCTGGACACCACCTGTCCTCAGTAATTTTTCCGCCTTTTTCGGACGCTAGGGCACTTCCTTTTTTGCGAATTCCCTCCATTACACTATCTCTAAAGTGCATTTTGTATTCTTTCAAGTCTTTGTTGCCACTTCCTTTAAAGTACTTGTAGATTCCTTTAGCATTTGAGAAAGCTGAATACCGCCATTTGGCAAATTTGGGATCGGTACTTTCGGCAATAGCTTTAGCCATCTTAAAGTAAGACTCGTTAGAAACTACTACCCGTTTTGAGTGTCGATAATTGACGGGAATTTTTTCATCAATATCTCCTGAGCCTTTTTCGATCATTCTATCTAATTGAAGAATAACCAAAAGTTCAGTCCCTATGTCTTTGGTTTCTTGATTGATAATGCTGTCGGAATTTCCATCTTGGGCTTTATAGCCCTCAGAATAAGGTTGCTTGCAAATCCAAGAAAATTTGTTTGTAGAAGCACTCCCTGCGATATTGATACAATCGTTAAATTTACTGACTAATACTTTTTGCCGAACCTTGTTGTCGGGAATTTCCGTTTTTGATTTTCCTTTTATTTTGGGATCAGTTTCCCTACGTTTTTCAACTTCTTTTTCAAAGTCGCCGTCTTTAAGTTCTTGCAAGAATTTTCTAAGTTTTTCTTTATTGATGTCTTTTTCCTCAAAACGTTTCTTTTCCCCACCTTTTTTCTGAATGTAATAGACGGGTTTATTATCCAAAAGATCATTGATCACTTGTATAGGATAGTAATAACTTGTATTATGCTTTGTTTTATCCATGTCTCCGATAGAAAACATGGATTCCTCATTAAGATAAAGAAAATTTTTGAAATTCATTGACGTAAAAAGGAAAACACCCTTTGGTTCTTAAAAGTGTTATTTAAGCCAAAGGGTGTAAAGGAGATTAGAAAGTTAGAAAGTAATTCTTTATCTAGTTTTTTGCCTCCAGTGTTCGACCATTAGTAACTCGGTATAAGCGTCATAGATGGAGCAATGAGTAGTCATATTATTTTTTTCAAATAAAGTCATTAATTCATCGTTTTCCTCAACTTCAAAAAGCACTTCACCAATTCCTTCTTCAACAGTTCTCACATCTCGCTTTTGCCAAAAAGTCCAAAGAGCGTGAAAATCATCGTCATCATCGACAATACCAAGTGCCCTAAGAAAGTTTTCTAAAATTCCCAAGTCAAATTCGGGAGACTTTCCCCAAATTCGCCATTCCAATCCTTCTTCTTTAGCAATTTTTTGAGATTGTTTAATAAAAGCTATAAAAGCTTTTCCAATACTTTCTAGTGACTCGTTTTGAATCCCCCCAGGGGTACTTTCAAAGACATCTGCATATTTTTCATCTAATGCGTTTTCTTCATCACTTCGGATGCACTCAAAAAGTTTGTTTCTCCTTTTGTTCCAGTCTAAGAATTTAGTGTAATCGTTAACACCGTTTTGCCTATTCCAAAAAGCCAACGAGTCAAAGCTGATGTCAAAGGCGTCTTTCCATTCTTTGTAATGGTCTTTGTCAAAAATTTCGAAAAAGGAATATAACTTACCGTCAACTCGGTAAATTGCCCCAATGCTTAAAATGAGGGCATTAGGTTTTGTGGATAAGGTTTCAATATCAACAACAACATCGAGATATGCCATTTTTAAAAATCTCCTTTTTTCTTAACTGTTAAAAAGCATTGTATCACAAAAATGGATAAAAGAAAAGCTCCTAGGAATTAGGATTTTCCCTAGGAGCTTTTTAATGAAAAATCTCTACAAGACTTTATACGGTTTCTGTGAAAGAACTACCACCCGTGCCAAGGCAAATAAAGTTAAGGTTGATGTAGTCAATAACTTTAACAGGTCTGATGTAGATGTCCGCAAGTAATTGATTATTATCAATAACTTCAGGAGTATTATTTGACTCATCACAAATGACTTGGTAAGAATAGATGCCCTCGTCTGATTGAATACCTTTCAAGACGGTATCAAACATGTTCAAGGCATATTTTCTCAAAGTTGGAGTATTATTTTCAAACAACAAATACTTGGACTGATTGGCTAAAGCTTTTTCAATGTAAATGAATAGACGTCTAACAGGCAATCTATCAAAAGCACTGGTCTTGGTTTGCAAGCTCTTTGTGCCGTAAAGGATCGTTCCTTCTCCCGCAAATGTCACCACGGGGTTGATCTGTTTGGGATAAAGCTGATCTCGATGACTTTTATCCGGCGAGTAAGAAAGTTTGATGACACCTTTGACTTGCCCACGGGAATATCCTGCCGCCGCAGTCCATTGATTGCTATTCATGTCGGTCTGAGCGTACAATCCCGCTATATCGCCGTTAAGAGGAACCCACCTGTTGCAATCATTGTACTTGTCGTACATGTATTTCCAACCGCTGTCAAGATGCCCGTAAGATGAGTTGACGTTAAAAGAGCTCTTTTAACGGAATTTAATGGTTTCTTGCAAAATCTTTTCAT
>CANPXY010000043.1 GCA_947587115.1 uncultured Bacilli bacterium | reverse complement strand
TAACAGTTTTAAATTTTTGAGTGTTTTCTCTTTTTTTATATAATTTTGTATTTTCCCACATCTAGTTTACTACATCAGGGAGGCGTTTAAAGTTGCAAAAAAAGCACTTTTGTAGTATAATATGCCATGAAAAGTGGTGGTTGTATGAAACGATTGATCGTGTGGGTACTGGTCATTTCTCTTATTTTGATGACTGGCTGTGATAAAAAAGAAGAATCTGTTTCCGTCAAGGAATCTGATCAACTTCAGGCGGATACCACAAACGAACAGGTCGAGGAAACAGATCCAGATGTTCAGGAAAATGTAGTTGTAAGTGAAGAAGAAGTGCAGCAAAATAATATTATAGAGGAGCAAGTGTCACTTATGAATGAAGATGAGGTTATTCAATATTTTCAGGAAGTAGAAGTACAGGTGGATCAAGCAACTGCAACACCAGTGGTAAATGAGGGAATGTCTCAGAAATTAAAGAATACTTTTGTGACGATTGTCGATTTCCTTTTCTACGATCAACCGATCGGCGGGATGACGTTTGATATGTTGAGCGATACAGCTAAAGAAAAGGTTTTGTCTATTGCTGATTCCATCGATGGCAAGATCGAAAATAAATTGCCAGGCTACAAGGAACGTATCAAAACGACGACCGGCCGCGTCTATAAAAGTGCTTCATCATGGATCAAAGAACAGACGTCGACGATAAAAGAAAAGATTAAAAATGCTATGGATCCAGATACCTATCAGTCTCTTGAAGAAGGAAAGGATGCTTTGGTGGACAGTTTTAAAAATGCAGGGGAAAAGATCGTAGAAGCTGGGGGAACAGTCAAAGATCGTTTGAAAAAATGGTATGAAAATTTTAGAGACTAGCGATTAAATGCTGGTTTCTTTTTATATAACTGGTTGCAAATAAATGAATTTTATGATAAAATCATGACTACACGGAGGTACGTTATGATACAAGCAAGTCATGTGACGTTAAAATTTGGAAAACGAACGTTGTTCGAAGACGTGAACCTGAAGTTTACTTCGGGGAATTGTTATGGCTTGATTGGTGCAAATGGAAGTGGAAAGTCGACGTTCTTAAAGCTACTTGCTTCGGAGATCGAGACCACTTCGGGCGAGATCACGATGACCAAAGGGGAACGTATCGCTGTTTTGAAACAGGATCACTATGCTTATGATGAACAAAAAGTGATCGATACAGTCATCATGGGAAATACAAGACTATATGCGATCATGGAAGAAAAAGAAAAAATGTACCAGATGAGTGAATTCAGTGAAGAAGATGGTATGAAACTTGCGAATTTGGAAGCTGAATTTGCGGAACTTGGCGGTTGGGATGCCGAAAGTGAAGCTAGTACGTTATTGAACAATTTGGGAATTCCAATCGAAATGCATCAGTTATATATGAAAGAAATTCCCGTCAAAGAACGTGTCAAAGTGCTATTAGCACAAGCTCTTTTTGGGAATCCAGATATTCTTTTGTTGGATGAGCCAACCAACAACTTGGATGTTCGAGCAATTAGTTGGCTGGAAGAATTTTTGATCAATTTTAATAATACTGTCATCGTCGTATCACACGATCGTCACTTTTTAAATAAAGTTTGTACGCATATTGTCGATATCGATTATAATAAAATGAAACTTTATATTGGCAACTATGATTTTTGGTATGAATCGAGTCAACTTGCTCTTCGTCAGATGAAGGAAGCTAATAAGAAAAAAGAAGATAAGATCAAGGAATTGCAAGCCTTCATTGCTAGATTTTCCGCTAACGCATCCAAGTCCAAACAGGCCACTTCAAGAAAGAAAATGTTAGAGAAGATCGAGTTGGAGGAAATTGTTCCTTCTTCTAGAAAATATCCATATATTGATTTTAAGATTGAGCGTCCTTCTGGTAAAGAAATTTTGACTGTTAAAAATCTTAGTAAGACGATCGATGGTCGTAAGGTGTTGGATAACGTTTCTTTTATGGTATTAAAGGGTGATAAGATCAGTTTTGTTGGCAGTGATGATATTGCCAAAACAACTTTATTTAAAATTTTGATGGGGGAAATCAAACCGGATCGTGGCGAAGTGATCTGGGGTAAGACGATTGTTCCAAGTTACCTTCCACAAGATAACACCGAGTATTTTAAAGATGACATCAGCATTATGGAATGGATTGGTCGTTATTATCATGTCGATGATGAAACTGTATTGCGAGGATTTTTAGGACGCATGCTCTTTTCAGGAGACGATGTTTTCAAAAAAGTTCCCGTATTATCTGGAGGCGAAAAAGCACGCTGCATGTTGAGTAAGTGCATGCTTGAAAATCCAAACTTTCTGATTTTGGATGAGCCGACCAACCATTTAGATTTGGAAAGTATTACATCTTTAAATAAAGGTCTTGAAAAATTTGAGGGTGAACTTTTATTTGCAACCCATGACCACGAATTAAATCAGACGGTTGCAAACCGAATCATCGAGATTTTACCAAGTGGTATGATCGATCGTCGTCTTACGTATGATGAGTATTTAGAGCAAAGAGAGATTACAAATTAATATCGGAATCAGCTATAAAATAAGGGGGAAATAAAAATGAAAAATGATAAATCTTGTGATGTAATTGGGTTAGCTTATTATATTTTGTTTTATTTGCGTAAACAACATCAAGAGGTCAATGTACAAGTTTTGCAGGTGATCTTACAGACACTTCAAGAGTATCAAGTTCAAACGCATCATCGAGCATTATTTGAAAGTACTGTCAAAACTGATCTTTTCTTTACGCTTATTCAAGAAGTAGAAAACGAATTTCAGCACTACGGAACTTATCCAATTCAAAGTCGAAAGACTTTAGAACGCCGTCATATGGCGCACGAAGCTAAAAAATATTTAAAAAGTTATCGTTTGCAAGACTTTCATCATCTGATCGATCATACTTGTAATAGTACCGAATTTGCAGGACACCAAAAAATGTTAATGTAATGTTTAAGAAAAAAAAGTAAAGTTATTTTACTTTTTTAGTTTGTAATCATTCCTCGTTCACATCGGTTTCCCCAAGCGTCGATCAGTTGTCCTTTGTTTCTTACACAGATGATTTCACAGTGATTCGGACACTTTTCACATTCAACTCCGGTAGTTTCAAATGTGTTGTTGGCGATTTGAAAGGAGAACGGGGTTTCTTTTTTGGTATTTTGCGCTAAAATGGCAACACCGAGGGCACCCATCAAATGGCCAAGTTCGTCGACGATGATCGGTTCATTGGTAATTTCTTCAAAAGCACGTATGACGCCAATGTTTTTGCTGACGCCTCCTTGAAAGATGATGGGGGCTTTTATTTTTTTGCCTTTTCCGACGTTGTTAAGATAATTTAAGACGACACTTCGACATAGGCCTGCAATGATGTCTTCTTTTTTATAACCCATTTGTGCTTTGTGGACTAAGTCTGATTCCGCAAAGACGGTGCAGCGAGCAGCAATTTTTGTTGGATTTTTACTCTTTAGAGCAATTTTTCCAAACTCTTCTACGGGAACGTCGAGACGTTTGGCTTGACTCGATAAAAAGGATCCGGTTCCAGCTGCACAAAGGGTGTTCATCGCATAATCGACGACGATTCCATCTTCGATCAAGATGATTTTGGAATCTTGTCCTCCAATTTCGAAGATGGTTTTGACCTCAGGATGCCTAGATAGAGTACCAACCGCGTGAGCAGTAATTTCATTTTTGATGATTGCTGCTCCTAAAATGGTACCAATGAGTTTTCTGGCAGAGCCAGTGGTGCCGATCGATACTACTTGGACATCCTGATTAAGCAGTTGCGCTTCTAAATGATGTAGTAATTCTTTGACGGCCTCGATGGGATTTCCTTTGGTCCATAGATAGGTGCTTGCTAAAATATTGTGTTTGCTATCGATGATGATTCCTTTAGTCGAAATAGATCCGATATCGATTCCCATATAACCTTTTTTCATTTTTGATTCTCCTTTCGCATTTTTAACATGTCGTAAAACGCTTCTAATCGTGTTTTGATTCCTTCTTGAGAAGTTTGATTGTCAAAAGAAAAGTAAAGAATCGGGCGACGATAATCTTGACTTACTTTCTGTAAGATCGGAATCGCTCCAATTTCTGGCGTACATCCGAAGGGTTTGATGTGGATAATGCCGTCATAACCATTTTCAAAAAGCCATTTAGCGCGCGCTACATTGTCCATGCCATCCGCCCCAATCGTGTATTTGCAGTAATTTTTAACTTGCCGTAGAAGTCGTTTGGTCATGATTTTTTTGGTGATCAGAAGATAGGTAACATTGGTAAAACGCTTTACTTCAATGTTCATATTGGCGAGTTGTTTTTCTATAAAATAGCTGGCAAACGGCTCCATTGAAGTATATAGTTCTCCAATGACTCCAACTTTAAGACAGTTGGGAGGTTTATGGATTGGAAGTTGGTGAAATTGTTTTTTATATTTGAAATAGGTGTAGGTGAGTGTCAACCAATTGGTACATTTGGTAAAGTCCCGCAGCATCTTTTTTTGTAACTGTTCAAAACTGTGTTTTTTGATTTCAAAGCCGATATTACTTCGAATAAAGTGATCCATTCGATCCATATAGTTGATCATCCATAAGGTCATAGAGAAGTAATGTAAGAACTTAGGTAGATGTAGTTTGGGATTTAGTTTTTTAAATACTTGATAGAGATGGCGGAAAGTGAAATGATCTTTTCCGGTCAAAGTATAAAATTCAAAATGGTACCCTAAATCTTTTAAAATTTGTTCTTGAACTTCTGAGTAATAGCCATAGCGACATCCTCCTCCTGCTTGTATGAGAACGGATGCGCCATTCTCTAAGGATTCGATAAAGTTGCCAAGATTATATTTAAAGGGAATGCAGACAAAGTCGGGACTATATTTGGAACCTAATTCGATGGTCTTTTTGGTAATTGGTGGGGCACTCATCACTTTGAGTGTCGTTAGATGATTGAGTAGATATTTAATTGGAATATAATAATTTCCTAAATGAGGAAAACTAACAACTCTCTCTTGTTTCATGAACAGCACTCCTTTTTCTTTTTTCTTCTATAACATCGATAAAACTTTCAAGTCGCGTGATGATTCCTGCTTCGGCATTGCTCTCATCGATGATGAGGGATAGGATCGGTAATCCTTTGACTTTTCTTAGACACATTTCATTGGACAGGGAATCAGGTCCGCAGGGAAAAGTTGAAAGCAAAATAATGCCATCCACTTGTTTTTTATAATGCGAGATGGAAGCTAGAAGTTCTTTATTGAATGTCCAATAGTTACTTTTGGAAATTAGGGCACATTCTTCATCGATGTTCTCATGATCATATCGGTCCGCATAGATGACATTGATTTGATTCTCTTTTAAAAATGAGGTAATTTTTTGGCCGATCATCGGATCATATAAGTTGTATGCATGTGCGACTAAAAGAATCTTGGGTTTTGGATCTTCTAATAGCATCTGTTGTTCTTCTAATAATCTTTGATTGTGCTCTGTTTCGACTTGTTTGGCTTTTTGGTAAGCACGGATGCTATCTAAATAAGAAAAGCCTAATTCTCTTCCCATCTTGAGAAAAGCGAAACATTCTGTCTCTTTTTTTGAAATATCAATGTTGTAATGCAAGATCGATAGATGCGGGAAAATGTTGTGGACAAGGTCATAGAGTGCATTGAAGTTTGTGCACAACTTTTCATGCTTTTTAAGACAGAGTAGGCGAGGTATGAGCACATAGTCGCATTGGTCTTTTAAACTTGCGACGTGTCCAAGATAAAGTTTTAAAGATAGACAAGCTTCATCGATGCTGTAATTCATGCCCATCTCCAATAACTCTTGATTGCTTTTATCGCTGACGACTGTGCGACAACCTAATTCTTCAAAGAACGTCTTCCATAAATCCTGGTAACGATAATATAAGAGTGCTCGTGGAAGCCCTATGGTTGGTAAATTCAATGCGATCATCCTTTCTTTCCTGGATACAGTAAAGCGTATGTGCAATTTTTGAAAACATTTCTTTTTTGCTTCGACAAGATTTTCGAAGGAAAAAGTAGGCGTTTTTTGTAATATATGTTATAATAAAAATGTGAAATCAAGGGAAGAGGTGTGGATTGTATATGAAAAAAGAAAATATCAAGACGATCATCATCGTTGTTTTAGCTTTGGTCATCGTCATCGGAGGAAGTTTTGTGGCATCAGTGCTAGGTGTAAATAGTGTCAATGATTATTCGAATCAAGCTTATAGCGATACTTCCGAAATTGAAGAAGAGGTAATTCCAGAAGCAGAACAGTCGGAGTTGACGATGATTGATATTGATCAATATCTAGCTTTAAAAAAGGGTAGTGAAGTATCAATTATCTATGTGGCAAGACCTACTTGTGGATTCTGTCAAAAAGAAGAGCCAATTGTTAAGAATTTAACGTATTTGTATCAATTACAATTTAATTATTTGAATACGGATGCTTTAGATGAAGAAGGCTTTGAAAAGTTAGAGAATTCCGATGATGTTTTCTCATCTCGGTGGGGTACCCCAATGATCTTATTGGTACAAAATGATCAAGTGATTGATTCCGCTAGAGGTTACCATACGAAGAGCGAATTGATCGAATTCTTTACAACACATGGTCTAATATAATTTTGGTGAGGTGAAAAAAATGAAAGAACAATCATCTGTCTATGAAATGGTTCGAGAATTTAAGCTTAAATATCCAATGAGTGTAGCATGGCGTTTAAAAAGGAATGCTCACATTATTGAGCTTCATTTAAATCCCGACGAGTATGTAACTTATGCTTTTGTTGCACAAAAAAACAATAATCCGTTTAATCTGTTAGGTACGGCTGTTATTGCCATTACCAATAAACGTATTATGATTGGTCGTGATCGAGTCGTTATCGGTTATTTCTTTGATTCTATTACTCCTGATATGTTCAACGATCTAAAAGTTAAATCAGGAATTTTCTGGGGAAAGATTTGGATTGATACTGTCAAGGAATTTGTCTGTCTATCAAATATCGATAAAAAGGCGCTTCCTGAAATAGAGACGGCGCTCAGCAACTTTGTACTCGAAGAAAAAAAGAAATATGCGAGCAATGGGAAATAAACGAAAGGTGCTTTTAAAAAAGCACTTTTTTTGTTATACTGATCATAAGGTGATGTAGATGAAGCGTGTAGTACAGATGGTCTTGTTGTTGGCAATGATCTTTCTAGTGTATCAATTTATCACGATGTTGTTTATTAATGAACATAAAGTTTCTTATATTTTAAAGGAAGATGATTTGACTTTTTCGATCGTAGAAGAGTTTAGAAAAAGCGATCGTCATGATTATTATTTTGAAGTAGATGTAGAGGATCATCACTTTGCTTTTCATAATAGTAGTAATTTGAATAAGAAACAACATGTAATTCAAAAGATAGAGTCTTTTAAAACTGGAAATGTATTTTGTATTTTTCCGGTAATAGAAGGAGCATCCAAACAAAATGATATCTTGTGTGACCATAATGGAGCAATTGTTGCTTATAGTTATTTAAAACAACAAAATGATATTTATGCAGATGCTTTTGTACAACGGCTTCAACATTTAGAATATCAAAATACTAGTTGGGATCAATTTGATCAACCGGATTCTTATGCAGGAATGACAATCTATCCTGGTAGTTTAGGAGAGGATCGCTATGTTGCGGTATGGAATTATCGGGGAGTCGATCTCATCAGTCATGATAAAAATCAGACGTTTAGTATCTTGGGGCAAGATCAGTACGAAAACACACACGGTGTCATGATTGGCAAATATTTTGTCTTTCCAGATTACAATCAAAAACATGAATTCAGTCAGTGGAATATGATCGATATCGTTGCTAGAACGAAAGAGGAATTGACGATGGATACGCCGATTTCGTTTGATAGTTACATCAATGGCGTCGTTGGGGATGAACTTTTTATTACAGATCGAAGTAATTTGCGGCAATTTGCGATTAATTTTCAGAAGAAGACTACGAGGGAAGTAGGCAATGTGGATTCTTTAGGTACGTATTATGCTGGAAAATGGGAAACGAAAAGTATCTATGATTTAGTTAATCAAGATCTTTATTTTCAAAATGTTGTCGTTCCTCAAGAAATTCGTAATCGTTATGGAGACGTAGAAATTCAAAAGTCATATAATCAATATTATTTTAAAACGTCTGATGGATCTTTCTATCAAACTTTTGAAGGGCATTTGGATCAAGCAATTTTGTTGTTTCAGGATGCGCAAGTCGTCGATTGGCAAGTAGTAGAAGATGGTCTTTACTTCTTATCGGGCGATACTATTTATCAATTTGATGATTATACAGGTTTGAAAAGAATTTTACAGAATAATGAGTTTAAATACAATCACCAAAATATTTTCGGTGTTTATAAGAAGTGATATACTTCTTTTTTTTGCATATCATAAATAGAGGAGGAGTTTATGTTTGAACGTTATGAAGTTGGTCCAAACGATACTTTAGAATCGGTTGCTAGGCGATTTCAAATTCCAGTGGCGGAGATTCTACGCATCAATCAATTAGAGAATAGTTATGGTCTTGCTCCAGGGCAGGTGATAAAGATTCCTAAAATGATGGAATCTGCTTTCGAAAATTATCAGATCCAGCCGGGAGATACTTTATTTTCTCTTGCTCAAAAGTACAATACGACTCCCGAGATGTTGACCATCTTAAATGGAATGGAGCCTAGTGCCTATTTGTATGCGGGAGAGAATTTATTGGTCCCAAAGGAAGGAATCGATCTCTATTTGACAGAGTACGGAGACAGCATCCAAAAAATTGCTTCATTGAACGATCTTAATCCCAGCGATATTTTAATTTATAACGATCGAATCTATCTACTTCCGGATCAAGTGGTAGCATATCGAAAAATTGAAAGAAAATAAGATGCATTTTCTTTCTTTTTGCATAAAATATAGTTGAATATCGATTTTTTTTTTGATATAATACACCTATATGACGGGGCTTTAGCCAAGTGGTAAGGCGTGGGACTGCAACTCCCTGATCACCAGTTCAAATCTGGTAGGCCCCTCCAAAAGAAAGTAACTTATCGTAATGATAAGTTTTTTTGTATAAAATTTCCAGATTTTTTTCATATTAATGATAGGAGGAAAGAAAATGAAAGAAGATATTAATGCATTAGATGAAGTTCACAAATGCGCTTGTATGGGCAAGGATGCGATCCATTTTATTATGGATAAAGTAGAAGATACTAAACTTAAAGATGTTTTAAATAAACAATATCAAGATTATCAAGATATTGCCAAGCGGGTAGAAGAGGTTTATCCAAAATACAATGAAGGAAAACCGCACGATACTGGTGCGATGACTAAAGCAATGACTTGGTATGGAGTAGAGATGAAAACTCTTACAGATCATAGTAATTCTAAAATTGCAGAACTTCTATTGCAAGGGGTTAATATGGGAATTATCGAGGGAAGAAAACTTTTGAATAACAAAGATCTCGATCAGGAGGTTCATGATATTATCGATAAATATGTATCTATGCAAGAAGTTAGTGTAGAGGTATTGAAAAAGTATTTATAAAACTTCATTTTATGAGGTTTTTTTGTTTCTTTTGGCATAAATTAAAATAGTAATAATATTTTTTAATTTTTTGTAGCATTATTTTTAAAAATATATTATAATCAATATTGTGAAACAGATGCAGATGTAGTTTAGTGGCTCGAATGCAACCTTGCCAAGGTTGAGACGGGAGTTCGATTCTCCTCATCTGCTCCAATATGATAGGAAACTCGAACTTTTGAGATTTCGAGAGTAATAAATGCTAACAGAAATGTTAGTTTTT
>CANPXY010000042.1 GCA_947587115.1 uncultured Bacilli bacterium | reverse complement strand
AATGTAAATGAGGTGAATAGTAATGAGTACAATCAATATAACCAATGCTAGAGCAAATTTATACCAATTGGTATCAGATGTTAATGTTGGTTTTAATCCTATTACGATTGTAAATAATAAGGGGAAAAATGCTGTATTAATATCTGAAGATGAATGGAAAAATATTGAAGAAACATTATTTTTATCAAGCATTCCAGGATATGTGGATAATATTAATAATATAAGAAAAAATGAAAATTGGGAATCAGCAAAAAAATATGAAAAGGATGAAGAATGGTAAATCTATATACAATTAAGTTTTCTAAGCAAGCAGAAAAAGACAAATTAAAACTAAAAAATTCTAATCTTGATAAAAATTGTAAAAACATATTAAATCTAATGATGGAAAATCCTTTTTGTTATCCACCATCCTATGAAAAATTAACTGGTGAATTATCAGGATTATATTCTAGAAGAATTAATAGACAACATCGAATTGTTTATGAAGTGGATGAAGAAAAAAAAGAAATTCATATTATTAGAATGTGGACTCATTATGATAAAGTTTAGTTATTTAGTGGTACAACAATAATAAATTCATTACGAAAAATACAATTATTTGTTTTTATCTTCTTAGCTCTACCAAAATGTATTTTACCTTTGTTTTAACAAGGGCTTTAATTTTTTTAGGTACGATTTAGGTACCATTTTTATAAATTAGGGAATAAGTGTGCGCAGCAATAATATTTGCTTTTTTACTCAAAATATGGTATAATATGCTTCGCAATGGCCAAAATGTAATTAGACTAAATTTATTGAATTTTCTTGACTTTTTATTTGACTGTTGTAAAATTAAATTGTCAGTAATGACGATTGATTGCGTTGTGAAGAAACTATTTCAATGAACATGTTAGTCAATCAAATTTAATAATTACGATACTTTTCGACATTTTTGAATATGTTTGTATCGTATATTATAAGTAAGAGTGGTTGAGGGTGTAGATATTCTTCTTGCACTGACGCTTGCTATTTACTAGCAAGTTGGAGTAGGCATATGCCGAAAGAATACAAGTAGGGACTGGGAGACCTACCAAGCGCTCTTTTGCCCACATTCAAATGAGTGTGGGCTATTTATTTTTTTAAGGAGGTATTGTTGTGGTAAAAAGCAAACGTGGTTATACAACAAAGATTGTAGGTTTTATATCGGATGAACTAATTGCTAAATATCAACTAGAAAATTGTGCAGGCAAAGAAATTGTGCAATCAACTCAACTTGATGTTCACACCCGCAAACATGCAAATGATTTTTTTGATATTGATAGTTATCACAACACTTTAGTAAACATAGATAAAATTATTGCAAGGCCTTATCATGTAGAGTATGATGAAGTCAAGAAAAGTATAAAGTACTATGGAAAAGTTGATCAATATGTATGTGTAGTGGTTAAAATACAGGATAAAAAGGAATTATTTGTTTCAACTTTTTATCCATTGAGTAAAGAAAAAATTGATAAGTTGAAAAATAAAAATGAAAAAGTAGCTATTGAATAAAACGCTTTTTCGTGGAATGCTTTTTCAATTTATTTTATCTTTTACAATGTTTTTGAATATGCTATAATGAATTAGAAAAGAATCAAATAAAGATTGTAGTAAGAAAGAGGGAATATCTTTGAAAGTACTACTATATACGGAAGGTGAAAAATTATTTTCGAAATCTGGTTTGGGAAAAGCTATCAAACACCAGATGAAGGCGCTTGATCGGGTAGGGATCGAGTGGACTTTAGACTTGGATGATGACTATGATATTGTACATATCAATACCTATGGGTTAAAGTCGATTGCACTTGCTAAAATTGCAAAAAAGAATGGTAAGAAGGTCATCTATCATGCGCATTCGACAGAAGAAGATTTTAAGAACTCTTTTGTTCTTTCGAATCAAATTGCTCCTGTATTTAAAAAATGGTTGATTTCGTGTTACAGTTTAGGGGATTATATTATTACACCGACTCCTTATTCCAAACGATTGCTTGAAAGTTATGGTATTAAACGTCCAATCAAAGCGATTTCGAATGGAATCGAACTAGAATTTTTTAAACCCAATTATCATGCGGGTAGAATGTTTAGAAAGCAGTATCATTACAAGCGGCGTGATCGTGTCATTGTTGGCATTGGACTTTATTTAGAGCGTAAAGGAATTTTGGATTTTGTAGAGCTCGCCAAACGTCTGCCACAATATAAATTTATTTGGTTTGGTTATACACCACTTTACACAGTTCCTCAAAAAATTCGAGATGCCGTTAAGACCGAACTGCCCAATTTAATTTTTGCGGGCTATGTTGAACCGGAAAAGATTCGAGCTGCACTTTCGGGAGCAGATCTTTATATCTTTCCAACTTTGGAAGAGACGGAAGGAATTCCAATTATTGAAGCCTGTGCCATGAAGATCAAGAGCATTGTTCGAGACATTCCGGTCTTCGATGATTGGTTGGTCGATGGTGTAAATGTCTATAAGGCAAAAGATGTCGATGATTTTGAAAAAAAGATTCCATTAGTTTTGGAAGGAAAACTTCCTTCTTTGGTCGATAACGGATACAAAGTTGCCTATGAACGGGATATTGAGAAAATAGGGGAACAATTAAAAGAAGTGTATCTAGAAGTAATGAAAAGTTCCACTCCTCCAAAGAAAAAACATGTACATAGAAAAAAAGTAAAAGCGGATTAACTTTTACTTTTTTCTTGGGCAATATTGAGAATGATTCCTATCATGATCATGTACGATAGAAGACTACTACCTCCATAACTGATAAAAGGTAGTGTAATTCCCATGATGGGAAGAAGGCCTAGTGTCATACCGATGTTTTGTACTTGTTGAATGACCAGCATGATGATGAGACCAACTAAGATGTATCGGTTTTGGCCCGGCTCTTTTTCTTTGGCAATTTCAATTAAATGCCAGTCAAAAGCAAGGATGAGTCCCAATAGTAAGAGGGATCCTAACAGACCAAAATTGGAAGCAAAGACGGCAAAGATAAAATCGGTACCCGATTCTGGAAAATAAGCGGGTGTGTTGTTAAAACCGTGACCCAAGAGACCGCTCGATCCGATTGAGGCCATAGCATTTTCAAGTTGTAATCCAACTCCTTTTTTCCAATCCAATAGACGATCCAGTCGATAAAATAATTTCGTTCCAAACCACTGAATAAATAGATCTTGTTTAAAAAAATAAGTTCCTAGGATTATACCCGCTAAGCTTGTAACTAAGATGGCACCGATGATAAACCAACGTAAGCGGATACCGGAAATAAACAGCATGCCCAAAAAGGTGAGAAAATAGATGATCACGACGCCGGTATCGGGCTCTAAAAAAGTGAGAACACTAGGAATTAATACAATGAAAACCGCTTTGATGAGAAATAAGAATTCTTCTTTGACAGTTGGATGAGGATGTTTTTCTTTGAATTTGTGGATTGTGACTCCTAGCGTCAAGATCAAAATGATCTTCATGAATTCACTCGGTTGAAAGCTACCAATCCCAGGTAGAATGAACCAGCATTTACTGTTGTTGATCGGTTCGGCAACAATAAGCAAAAGCGCTAAAAGTAGATTGCCAAAAATATAAAGTGGCCAGATCAGTTTTTCAATCCATCTATTTTTAAAATAGAGAAGTAAAACAATCAAAAGCGCACCGATGCCATACCACATCAATTGTTTTAAGGCAAGATTTCCTAAATAATCTGGCAAATAAGAAGATGCGCTATAGATCGTAATGACGCTGGTTATTAAGAAAAGGAAGAGCATCACAATCAACCAATAGTCCAATTTTTCTCGTCTTTTTTTCATGTGCTTTCCTCCTCTTAAATTTAGTATGTTATTTTTTGGCAATATTTATAAGTGTGTTCATACAATATTAATAAGGAGGAATCGCATGCAAAAGAAATTACCTAAAATTTATCAATCGTCATTTTCTCATAAAATTGACAACAATGCGAAAGTGTTCTATTCCGCTTCCACAGCTACACCGATGTCGAAAGAACTGAAGATTCATAAAGAACAGAGTGTAGAAGAAGTCTTAGAAGAACTTTTTCAAGGAACAGGACATATCTTTAATATTCCCGTAGAGATTGTGACCCCGACCAAAAGATTGGATACTAGGATTGCAGGAAAGGTCAGAAATACGATTATAACCCTCGACAATGATGTGATTAATGTTTCGGAAATTATTTCCATCAAAAGAAAAGACCGTTAAGGTCTTTTTAAATACATGGAACATAAGTATCTTGTAAACATTTTAAGGCGCCAACACAATTAAGGTTGATCGTGAAGAATGAATCTGTAGCAACATAAGGACTATTTACTTCTGTAGGATCTGTGTTTGGAGCAAGAATTCGACAAGTACAGCAGCAGTCATCTAAATTTTCTACACGAAAGACACTGGAAGTTCCCGTTGCACCATTTAAGGTATATGGAAGCGTCCAAATTTCACCAGTACTGCAAGAATAGAAGTTTACTGGTCTTGTATTGAAACAAGTAACGGAAGGGCAAGGTCCCAAGAATGGTTTGTCACAACCGTTAAATTCTGGAGCTTTTTCTCCTTTGCACTGTAACTTTAAGATCACTTGTAGAATATTGGCAAGACAAGCACAGTTGGTGTTGGAAGTCATATCGTTATTACACATAGAAAACCCTCCTTTCTTATAAGCAATCAACGACTACATCAGGTAAACACTGAATGACGCAGACACATCTTAAGTTGATCGTTGCAAATTGACCTGTAGCGATATATGGACGATTTGGATCAGTTGTATCTGGGTTTGGTGCTAAAATCTGACATGTACAGCAACATCCTTCTACGTTTTCAACCCGAAAGACACTACTGCTGGCAACGGTTGGGACACCGTTTTCTTCACTTTGATAGTTGATTGTATAAAGTGTGTTCTGTCCTGTGTAAAAAGTAACAGGTCTCGTATTGAAAACAGATAGATTTGGACAACCTCCTAGAAAAGGTCGCGTACATGTGTTATCGATATCGTCTATTTTTTCAGCATTTCTTTGTAGGACATCGATTACTTTTAAGATCTTTGCAAAGCAGCAATCTTCATTATTTGACATATTATCCACCCCTTTATCTATTATCTAATATAAGATATTCTAAAAAGATTCCTTGGTGCGTTATGAATACCTATATTGTATATTATGCGATCAATCTTTCTGTCTTGTATAAAAACCACCAATCATCGTAAACTATAGCTGTAAAATGGAATTTTAGTTGCGAAGTGATTTGACAGTAATCTTTATACAGGTATAACAAATGAATCTTCCTCTGAAATGATATCCATCTTTCACTGAAACCTTAAGGGCTTCTTTTCTTTTGATTGAATCCATGTTATAATGACAGTACTAAAGAGGTGATAACATGTTAAACGAGATTCATCCTATGTTTTTGTTGGAGCAAGATTGTAAATCTCAAATCAACGAATATTTCGAAAAATTTCCTGAACGTTTGCGGACGACCGATTATCAATGTGGAAGTACTTTTGTAGTTGCTTATGATGATGAGTTTGGAACTTCTTATCGCTTGACCGCTGCGAAACGAAATTCATCTTCTACTTCAAGGGATGCACACTATAGTTTAGAACTTTTAGAAAAGGGATCCCGCTTTAGTCGAACAATGGTTATTTTAGAAGATTCTGTAGAAGTGGAAGAACAGGTCCAAGAGGAATTGGATTGTGAAAGCATTTTGAAAGAGACCTCTATAAAATTTCGAAAATCCGATGAAGGATTTGTTCGTTCAAGCAAGACGAAGACGACGCATATGACTTTACAAGATGCTTCTCAAGTCACGAATCATGATACAGTAGTCTATACGACGCAAAAGTTTCTTGTCGAAGATGACTTGGTTATTGAAAAGTCTCGTCATGACCAGACGGTTATAACTTCGGAGCAAGATATGGAAACGCCTGATATTGATGATTGGACGATCGAACGTCTACCAGATGACTTGGAAACGTTCCAAGTTTTCCACAATGGCTCATCGTTTATCAGTTCTATTCCTCTTGCTTCAAAAATTCCAGAACATGATGTACTATTGCAAAATACAATAAAAGTAGACCAAGAAAAAACAAAAAGCTAGCGAATTCCTTCTAAGTTGAAAGGGGGAATAAAGCTTTCTTTTTGCGTTTCTCCTTCTTGAATATATCCGTGTTCGATACCAAGATCCATGGCATATTCTACTAATTCTTCATATTCTTTATTACTCACGGTTTGGTCTAACTCCGGAAACTTTTGGAGTTGACTTGTTAGGGGAGTATATTGATTCATAATACTGAACAGGATCTTATCATGGTAAGTCGTGTATAGTTTATGAATTATTTTTTTGGAATCATCAAGATGATTTGGCAATAATAGGTGGCGCACGATGACGCCTTTTTTTAATAGACCATCTTGGTCAAACTTCGGAGGGCCTACTTGACGGATCATTGCATCTAAACTTTCTAAAGCATAGGTAAAATATTTTGGAGCACTTGAATACTTGATTGCTAAATCGTCTTCAAAGTATTTGAAATCGGGTAGATAGATATCGATCAAGCCTTTTAGTGATTCGATGGTTTCTTTTTTTTCATAGCCACTTGAATTATAGATGATGGGAATGGTGAGGCCTTGTTTTTTGGCTTTTTTGATGGCTTCGCTGATGAGGGGTACAAAATGAGTAGGAGTGACAAGATTGATGTTGTGTGCCTTCTGTTGTTGAAGTTTTAAAAAGATATTTGCAAGGTCTTCTACACGGATCTCTTGGCCGAACGCTTGGCTACTGATCTCATAGTTTTGACAATAGATGCATTTCATCGAACAGTGAGAGAAAAAGACAGCTCCACTGCCATTGGTTCCCGAAATCGAGGGCTCTTCCCAAAAGTGTAGCGCAGCACGCGCTACCTTTAAATGATTGGTCGCGCCACAATAGCCAATTTGTCCTTGATTGCGATTTACTTTGCAATTTCTTGGACATAGTGTACAGCAATCTAATACGTCCATGGGCATCCTTCTTTCTTTTTCTATTATAATATGATTTTGGAAAATCTATCAAACACTTTGTTGCATATTTTTATTCGTTTTGGTATACTCTTTAATGTGAGTAGTCACTGGAACTTATATTTCTCTAGTATCTCTTTCTTAATGTGGATTTGATAACCAGTAAGAACGATAAGTCCAAATTGTTATTAAGGAGGGGAAAAGATGGCCGAATATCAAGATAAGACAATCAAATGTGTCGACTGTGGTGCAGAATTTGTTTTTACTAAAGGTGAACAAGAATTCTATGCTGAAAAAGGCTTTACGAACGAACCAAAGAGATGTAAAGCTTGTCGTGATAAGAAAAAGCAAGAGAAAAAAGCTGCGCAAGAGCCTGTTCAATTTTAAAAAGAGGATTTTCTCTTTTTTTCTTTTGTCATAAGAATTTGGATAGATGACGCTGTTCTTTTTTGAGATGGATGATGAATATTTACATTATTTTGGCAATAGTTTATAATAATTATAGAAAGAGGGAACAAAGATGAAGTATTATTGTATTGGAATCAAAGGGTCAGGAATGAGCACCTTAGCTCAAATTCTATATGATTTAGGGAATGAAGTATCTGGATATGATGATGTTCGGGACTATAAATTTACTCAGGATGGACTTGATGAACGCAATATTCCTATTTACTATGATCAAAGTCATTCGATTGATCCAGAGACGATTGTGACTTATTCTGCGGCCTTTGCACCTGATCATAAAGAGATCGTTCGGGTCCAGGAGTTGGGCTTGAAAATTCAATCTTACCATGATCTTTTAGGCGATTTAACTCGGCAATTTGCTACCATCTGTGTAGCGGGAACGCATGGGAAGACGACGACGAGCTCTTTAATTGCTCATATCTTGAGCCATACGATGGGATGTAATTATTTTATTGGCGATGGAACTGGATATGCTGATAAGAAAAATCAACTTTTTGTCTTAGAATCTTGTGAATTTCAAAAACATTTTATGGCCTATAGTCCAACCTATGCAGTTATTACCAATATTGAACTTGAACATACGGAGTGTTACAACGGACTTGATGATATCATTCATCATTTTGAAATTTTTGCGAATAAGGCCACCAAAGGCATCGTTGCTTGTGGAGACGATCAAAATATACGGAAGATTCATTTTGAAAAAGATGTACTCTACTATGGGTTAAAGGAAGACAATGATATTGTTGCTAAGAATGTCTCTTTTGATGAGAAGGGTAGCAGTTTTGATGTATGGATCGATCAAAAGCTTTTTGGACATTTTCAGTTGCCATTATTTGGGCTTCATATGGTTTTAGATACGCTTGCTTGTATCGGCATCTGTCACTTACAAGGAATTTCGAGTGATAAGATCCATGAGTTGTTATTGACTTTTGTCAATGCCAGGAGACGTTTTAAAGAAGAGCAAGTTGGAACAAACATTCTCATCGATGATTATGCGCATCATCCAACGGAGATCAAGGTGACGCTTGAGGCTGCTAGACAGAAGTATCCAGATAAGAGATTAGTTGTTGTTTTTAAGCCAAATACTTATTCTCGAACGGTAGAAATGACGGATGACTTTGTCAAAGCTTTACAGGTGGCAGATGATGTGTACATGACTGAAATTGATGCCAACAGGGAAAAACAGAGCGATTTTCCGGGGGTTACCTCTTCGATGATTTTAGACCAAATTCCAAATGGAAAGCTCATTAGTGAAGATACCATCTCGTTATTGAAAGATTATCAAAATACAGTCATTTGTTTCTTTAGTTGTGCTTCGGTTGCACATTTGATCGAACGTTATAAAGAAATGATGCAGTAGGAAATATCATTGAAAAAGTTTAGAGGAAATCTAAACTTTTTCTTTCCCACAATTTCCCATAAACGTTTGATAATTTTGCTATATTTATTTTATAAAATGAACTTATCGGAGGTGATAAAGAGAAACGGGATTAAGAAAAATATGCTATACTATTGGTAGGTGATGATGATGTATACAATTTGTTTAGTTGAGGATGAAGTGGATCTTTCTAACCTCGTCAAGACCTATTTAGAGAATGCGCACTATCAGGTGGTAACATTTACTAAAGGAAGTGATGCTCTTCATTATATTGGCCAGCCGGTTGATTTGTGGATCTTAGATATTATGCTTCAAGACGATGTCAATGGCTATGATATTATTAAAGCAATTCGCATGGTCGATCAAAATGTTCCCGTCATTTTTACTTCTGCAAGAGACCAAGATCTCGATAAAATTATCGGGTTAGAACTTGGAAGTGACGACTATGTCGTTAAACCTTATTCTCCTAAAGAGTTGGTATTGCGCGTCAATAATATTATGAAGCGGGTGTATCAAACATCGACGAAGACGACGCTTTCGTATGATGACTATACGGTCGATATCGATAAGCGGGTTCTTTATGCAAAAGACAAAGAGCTTCAACTGACTACCTTAGAGTTTGATCTATTGTTGTTGTTTTTACAAAATCTCAATAAAACTTTTTCGAGAGAAGAAATCTTGGATCATGTCTGGGGAGAAGATTATTTTGGAAGTGATCGAGCAGTTGATGATTTGGTTCGACGTCTACGTAAAAAAATGCCTAGATTAAAAATTACGACCATCTATGGCTATGGGTATCGTCTATCATGAACTATGTCACTTCAAAATTAAGTCGCCAGCTTCTGGTCTTGATCGTTGTCATCTTTTTCCTCATTTTTATATTTCTAGGAATCTTTCTTCCACAATTATTATTGCCTGTGATGGAAAATAATCTCTATAACGGAAATGAAACATATAACTCAGGGACAATTGAAGTAGACGAAGCAAAGATTAAAG
>CANPXY010000041.1 GCA_947587115.1 uncultured Bacilli bacterium | reverse complement strand
CTATCATAAGGATAATTCGCCCCGTAACCGCTTGGCGGTTCACTCCAAGCTCGTCCCTCGCAAGCAGTCTTAATTCCTATTTGCCGTTTGGCGTTTTTAGCTGTAACAATTGTATTAGTTGATTGCCCACGTGCTAAAGAGTCTATGGTGCTTTGATTTCTTTCTCTTTGATATGGATATTTCCCGTTTGGATCGGTAAACCCAATATCGTTTTCCTGATTTTGTGGAGTGGCACTTCCGTAAAAGGTGTTAGGATTAAGTTCTTCACCTGCCTTTTTTTCAACAACTCCCGTGGTCTCAATGGTACTAGCCCCATAGAAGTGTTCAAAAGCCTTGGTAACGGTTATTTCATCGACATAACCAGAAAACGCTTTTATAGCCTTTTGTAAAACGGCATTGTTGTTGCCATAAGGAACACCCTCAATAGCTTCTTCAAATTGTTTTTTCGCTACTTCAATAAGCAAAACATCGTTATTTTCAAATTCTTTGAAACCATTTTTTACAAGATTTTCGTTTCCATATCTTTTGTAATTGTTTTTCCCCACCAAGGGTAAAAGCCCATATTCGGCATATCGGTAGCCGTCATCACTGGCGACATTGCCATATTTTGAACCTTCTCCGCTAGAAGAATAGGCGAAATTATAAAACTCTTCAACCGTGACTTTCTTGAAACTTTTCGCCAAAGAGTATTTTGAAATAACCGTCTCACTTGCTTTTGCGAAAGTCAAGGGGAATTTGCTGATTAATTCGACACTGTCATAATCCCAATTGGCAACTTTGGGAACGAATTGACAATAAGCGAAAACCACGGCTAAAAAAGCACATTTAATTTCGAGATTGTCAAAAACGGTGTTTTCCGAAATTTCCTTTAGACGTTCTAAGGACTTGTTAGCATCCTCAATAGCAACACCTCCCACAGAGGGTAACGTAAGATTGACTTGACGATTTCCTGTGGCTGATGGGGTGTCAAGAGTGCTTAATTTAATCGGAATGGATTCTACTTGACTCGTTCCGCCGAAATTTGCCCCTCCCCACTCGCCGTTGATCGGAGGGGTATTTCCATCGCCAACGCCTGCGAACATACTTGATTTGGCGTTTTCAACGCCTACTTTTTGCAGATTTTCAAGGTTTCCAAATTCTCTGAAATTTACGGCGTTGTACTCTCCATTGGTCATGGCGGTCTTTACCGCCTCACTACCTAAACCAACATCGGCGTATTCGACTTTAATTGGCAAGTAGCTACTTGCCATCGATATGATGAAATTGGTAATGATATTTCCAAAAGGAATCATCGAGGAGATTGTGCTGATTAAACCGTTACCCACATTGAAAACACCTAGAGAAGAGTCTAATATTTTCTGAACCCCATTAGTAATCAATTGCGTAGCGTTATCCGCACCACTTGCCACCGATTGCACCACATTTTGCACCATACTGTCAATTTGGGCAACCATATTGTCCACGGATTGTGACGTGGTACTGGTCATTTTTGCGGTATCGGCAACAACGCTTAACGGATGCTGATCGCCTCTTTGGGAAACTTTTGAAAAATACTCACTAGTGGCGATCGTATTCATGACGCCACTGATTCTACTTGTATAGCTTTTGATGGTGCTTGAAACACCACTGACTATAGTCAAGGGACTTAGCCCCGTGGCTAACATTCCACGAATGTAATTGGACAAAGGATCAGTGATGGCGTGGCTATCTAAAGATACTCTTGTATTGACGTTAATTCCGCCATGGGTTCTCAAGGTGCTTAAAACGGCATTAGCAGTTGAAAAACTAAGCCCTTGATTTTTAATGGAATCCATGATTCCCGTCAATTTCGTTTTCAATCCCGCAGGAGCACGCTTGATATTTTCGATTTGATAGCCAAACATGGCGTTTATATCCACACCATTGGAAAATCTCGCAGATGCGTTTCTGTAGACATCGTTGAAACGATCGCCGAAACGGGTAAGAATCTTATCGTTTTGAAGTGTGCCAAAGGTGTTTTCTAATCCAGCACATTGGGCAATCAGACTCGAAAAACTCGAAGGGGCTTGCACGTAACTGGAAAGACTCTTATAACGAGTAGCTATCTCGGTTTGCTTATTTTGAGATAGATTTGAATATCTTTCTTTTACCAATCCGTCAATATAGCCATCGGTGTTGCCGTTTGAATTTTGATAGATGACGGCTAATGTGCTGTCAATGGTTTTATTATCAACTCCTAAAGCATTTAACGCACTTTTATTTGTGTTGACTTCGCTAACCGATTTTGATAAAATGGATGTTCCTGAATCTCGACTTGAGAAAAGACTTCCAAATCCGCCATTTTCTCCTCCCATCACGTCCTTAAAGGCATTGTCCAAAGCACTTAGGAAACTACCACTTTCAATACCTTTTTCCGTGATTTTTTGATTTTCCGAGGGGCTATAGCTACCATACTCGCTTAAGGAATTTTTCGCCCCCACCGATAATCCACTCGTTTCTTTAACCGAATTTCCATCAGTGGCGAACGACTCTAAAGATTTTTTTGAAGTACCTAGAAATCCTAAAATTTTTTGGGCATCAAATAGAGAAAGTTTTGCCTTTCTTTCTAGCTTCGATGAAATAAAAAAAGTAGTAATGTTTAAAACAGGAAATGTCAATTTAGAATATAATTGTTTAAAATTTTTTGTGCGTCAAATAGATTATCCGAATCAATCAAATTGCCCAAGGAACTCAATGTATCGGCAATATCGTAATTTTCAAGATTTCCTGTAAAACCATTTTTAGCTAATTGCTCCGCAACGGCTTGAGTTTGAAAGTACTTTTCTTTATAACTTTCGGCAGTTATCGCCCCCGTGAAAGAAGCGACTTGTTGAGAAACAGATTGCCCTTGGACGGCACCAGCCAAAGAATTTTCTCCTTTTTGCGAGGATTCCTCTTTGGCGTCTGTAGGCATGATATATTGATTTTCTTTTTTCGACTGATCTTCAGCGTTTTTCGAAAGTTCTTGGGGAATATAATCTGTAATATTTTCAACAACTTTCGGATAATTGGGAAATCTATCAATAAACGTCAATTCATCTTGAGGAATAGAAGGAACTTTCCCAAGAACCAAAGGAATCTGACAATACGGCTCGTCAATATAGACCACTGTAACCTGAGTCCCTAAGGGGGGAGCGACAATTGAACTCCCATCTAGAGGTTGACAGACTAATGCCCAAGGAAGGTCTTCAGTCGGTAAAACCGTTTTGTCATGCGTGTGCATATCCACAACACGCACCTTGCATCTACCAAGCCGGTTAGGATCGTTTCTGTCTTCAACAACACCAAAATGAATTTTTGACATCGCTTTCTTTCTTTTTTTTTGTTTTAAAAGGAGTTGAAAAAAGAGGGCAAAAATTTAATTAGAAATTGAATAACTAAAGACCCATAAAGTATTTTCCCTTTTTTCTTTTAGCTATCATGAAGTCATTTGTCGAATTTGTCAAATTTGAAAAACGTAAAGAATATCTCAATAGTCCTCAAAGAGCGATTATGGAGTCTTTAGAAGAGATGGATCGGCGAATCGAGAAAAAAGAAAAAGATACAGAATTATTGAAAAACAACGCCTTAAAAGCCCTTAGGAAATTCAAGTTATCTCTTAAGAATAATATCCATCGGCTATTTTCAGCAACTGATGATTTTTCCTACTTTGAGTATGTAAAAGCTAAAGGAGCGTGGGATGTTAAAGAGCAAGCCATTTTGATGGACACTGATAAAGCTCCTCAATGGCTATTGAATAAATTCGGTGTGGAAAATACTTCCGACAAATACTTGATTTTGGCAGGAATCTACGACTGTGTAACCAAAAACAAAACAGACGGCAGATCAGTTGAGTGCTTTGTAAATTTAAGTGGCGAAAAAGTCGGAAAAATCGTTGATAGTGATTTCTACTATAATCCTCATAACAAAATCGAATTACGTAAAGACTTTATTCCTTATGGTTCAAGCGTAAAGTAAGTCTTTTTTTAAAAATAGTCTTTTTGATTAATCGGATTTTTACCCTTTCCGAAATAAGGCGGATAGTACTCTGAAACTACTACTGTAGGGCTTTTTGCAAGATTGTTTTTAATCGCAACTCCCTCGTCAAAATAGATAGAACCTAAAACCAAGTCTTTTTCTTTCACATCATAGCCGTCTTTACCGACACTGATGTCTTCTTGAGGAGTGGAAATACCCACATTTTCCACAATACCACCGTTGCTTGAAGAGGCAATTTCCCCAAACAATTCCATTTTAGCAGTAAAACCAAGAGTATAAACCACTAAACGATCATCGGTATACGCCCCTTGATAATCGTCTTGGACAGATACTGAATTAATCGAAACAGGAATATCCGTGGCTATTCCCATCACGTTTTTGATCTTAAAATTGATGTCTGGATTAAAAGCGGGTAAAATCTGTTCAATGATTTGTAAGCAATCTTCTTGATTTTTGCTCACCACATAAAGAGCCAATTCCACGTTCCAAGGCGAGGGAGTACCCACGCTTTGAACCACTCCATTTTCATCAATACATGTTATTTCCTGATTTCTCGCCTTTTTCCTATTGGCGTCATAAGAAAATCCCGTAATTTCAAAAGCCATTCGTGGAAACGTGATTTTTACTTGTTTTTCTCGATTTGCGTCAAGCAATAAGTTGAACCATTTATCACGATTGCTTAATGCAATAGGCACTTTAATAACTTGCATCGGTGTGCCGTCAACTGAGTGGTCTTTTTTACGGACAAAAGTCATTTTTGAAAAATAGTTGCCAAAGGCGACTACTAAAGATCGAATAGCCCCGTGGTAAAAAGGATTTTCAAAAGCCATAAGAAGAAGTCGTAAAAACGTGGAAAAATTAGTTATTTTAAAATAACTATTCTCCACTTTTTGCCAAAATACCACAATGTTAACCTTTTCGCAATTTTTAGAACACTACTCACAAATTCTCAATGAGGAAAATTTTGTCTTGGTCACAGACCAAGGGGTTGAAGAAGACACAGTTAAAAATTTTATTCGGGAATTTGTCGAAACACCACAAATCACTCTTAAAAACAATGGGTTAGAATTAACGGGTAAAGCCAAAAGAAAAGTTTATAAAGACATTGACTTATCTTTGGACTCTCCGAAAATCACTACTGACACCGTCAATGTGGTTAACCAAATTATCACCAAAACCATCAATAAGATGTTAAGCGAACCGCCACAATCCATCGGCAAAGTCGATACCGATATTTTGTATACACCTATTGATGACAACACAGATGAATTTACCTTGACTTTCAAAGTCGATTTTCAAACGAGTTCTTACAAAGGCGATATTGAAATAGTGATTAATGGCAATATAGAAAATCAAAAATCTATTGAAAAAAGCACTCTTTCATTAGAATCTAATTGGGTAAAGCGTCAATAAAAAGGGGAAAAAGAGAAAATGAATGAAAAAATTTTAGTGGTAGGTTACGGCAGATTCAATCCCCCGACAATTGGGCATGATAAAGTTTTTGACTCCATTGTCAAAGAGGCTAGAGAGGTTGGGGGAAAGTGTGAAGTGTGGACTACAGAGACCACAGACAAAAAGAAAAACCCCTTAACTCCTCAGGAAAAAGTATTATTCCTAGAGAAAATTGCCAAAAAACGCTTTCCTGTTATTTTAGCCAAAGGAGGCTTAATTGCAGAGCTTAAACGGCATAGCCCTTTGGAAAAATTCATTTTGTACGCTGGTAGCGACAGACTTGGCGAATATGAAAAACTACTGGAAAAGTACAATCATAAAGAGTTTGAAATCGGGGAAATTGAGGTAAAAAGCAGTGGCAATCGGGAAAACTCGATTTCTGCAACCCAATTGCGTCAAAGTGCTTTAGATGGAGATGAAAAGTTCTTTTTAGACAATACCTCGAAAAATTTAACAGTAACAGAAAAACGCTCTTTATACAATCTTGTTGCACAAAAACTGAAATTAGCCAAAGCCAACAGCCGAGGTAAAAAACCCTTAAAAGAAAATTTCTCCCAAATAGAATTGCTTGAAGAGTATATTGAAGTAAGTCGTTGCAACGACTTGATTAATTTTCTTAAGCAAGAAGGGAAGTTTAAGACATTATCGGAATTTACATTTACAAGCTGTGAAAGAACTTCTACTGAGGACTACTCAAAAGTACCATCAGTATATAATCCTTTTGGATCAACTGTGGATTCCGTTACCACTTCTTGGAAATTGGGGTTTAAGAGCACAAACGCTCCACTTGTGTATTGGAAGAGCTCGGAAAACCTGATGAGTGACAATGTCATTGATTTCAACGACTTTCAGTTTTTAAAGGATTTTGTCAAAGACCTAATGCCTTTTGTCGATATGCTAAGATTCGGCATGCGGGGTATGAATGATGAGGATATTGAAAAAGCGGAAAAAGCCTCTTTAAACGCCTCTCAATTGGATAGTACTAGAGAGTACTATACACCCGCCAATGAGGAAAAATTCAAGTATATAACCCCAAATTTCACTTTTACCACAACCACTCCAAATACGACTAACGCCTTTGGAAAACCTTTAAAAATCGTCGAAATCGACATTGATGTCAAAAACACCTTTGGCAACAAGCCCATGAAAGTCAATATCAAGTTTTTTACCCCGACTTTTGAAATAATGGGGGTTATCAATGATGACGAATACTCACACGGCAATTCACGGGAATTTGTCTTAGGAGAACTTTCTTTTTCTTATGATAGTAAGCTATAAAAAGTGAAAAGAATTTTTCTAAAACTAATGGAGTATTTTGAAACCGTTGAAAATCGTCTTTATGACAAAAATCCTCTAATGGTGATTTTTGCGGATATTTTACTGACGATTGCGGTCATCTATTTTTTAATCAAAGCGTGAAATCATGAGTAATGTACGTGTTTTAGGACGTTTCGGATGGGTTGAATTTGACAAGGTTTTCAAGAAAAATACCCCCGTTTTTGCGATTTCTCACGATCATACCACGAACTCCTTACGGGCTGGATTAACGGTAGTAGATCATTTTAAGAAAATCAAATCTTTACCCGTCATGGAAGGTTACTCTTACGATAAAAGCACGGATAATGGCTATTCAAATAAAGTCTATTTCACAGCCTCTCATCAACTATTGGCTCGCCACGCCATGATGGATGACAATGAGGAATACGCTTGCGAAAGTGGGCAATTTATCCTAGACAATTTCTCCACTCTTGACATCTATCTAAAAAACACGGTTTCATTTAACCGAACAGGAATCATCGATGAGCACGATTCAAACTTAGTTGAAAGATACGTCAAAAATAAACGCATAGGAGCAGACCTTCTTAACATAGAAAATTCTAACATTGCTCGAATGGTGATGAGAAATCTGTCGTCAAAAACCAACGGATTATTTTTCTGCAATGATTTTAATCAGATGATGATCTATGAGGCGGTGGCTATTTCGGGAGGCTATTCTGTCTACAAAATTCCCAATAAAATGCAATTTAAAATTTTAAATGCCCCTGAAGTAAAAATTTCTATAATAAAATCAAATACTACAGTTAAACTTGACAAAATTCCTTTTGAAGAGGATAATTGTCAATTACATTTAATCTATAATTTTGAGGGTAATGTTTGGATAATTTAGCTTAAAAATCAATAAGTTAGATTATAAAACCTCGATTCAAAAATAGATCGAGGTTTTTGCTAATTACCCCTTACCCTCAAAAATTAAGCAAGTTTTTTCAAAAGAAGGTTATTCATGATTTTCAAAGTTCAAAAAAAAGACGGTTCAATTGAAAATTTCTCAAGTAAAAAAATCGAAAGGGCGGTATCTCTTGCTAGTGAAAGAATTGGCAAAACACTTTCCACAAAAGAAGTGAAAAAAATTGTTGAAATTGTCAAAAGCCACCTCGTCCATGAAGTCACCAATATTGTGGATATGCACAAAATTGTATGCAACGCTATTAAAGAAGTCGATCCTGATACCGCAACTTCTTACCAGAGTTATCGTGACTACAAAACAACTTATGCCAAGGACTTTGAAAAACTATTCCAACAAGCTAAAGATGTTCTTTTACTTGGGGATCGGGAAAATGCCAATTTCGATAGTGCTTTGATTAGCACAAAAGGAAGTTTGATTAGACGGTATTTGACAAAAATGCTTTATAACCGTTTTTATAATCAAAAAGACTTTTATAACGAGCTCGTATTGGGCACTATTTATCAACACGATGCGTCCGAGGCGATTTTGAACTCGCTAAACTGCCTAAAAGGAGATACATGGGTTACAATTCGAGTTGACGGCAAGCAGGAAACTATCACTTTAAACTGTTTAAAGAATAAACTTAATTTAGAAAAAGGATTATATTCGCTTAACGGTAATATTCAAATTCTTTCACATACTGGATGGACACCGTTAAAAGGAATTTCGATTAGAAGTCTAAAAAAAGAAGAACCAATTTATTTTTTGAAAACAAGAAATGGATTAGGATTAAAGGCAACGGCAAATCATCGTATTCCTGTCATCGATCAAAATGGCAAAAACGTTCTAAAAGAAGTTAAAGACATTGTTATTGGTGACAGTTTAATAATGCCAGATAAAAATTTTTTAGAAAAAGATTATGATTATATTGATTTAACAGAATATTGTAATCAAGAAAATACTCATATTGGTAATGTAAAAGTATTAAAACGTTGGTTTGAATACAAATTTTTTGGCATTTCATTACAAAGTTTTATGAGAGATCATAATATTGCTTGTGATAATACGCTTAAAACCATAAAAGTCTCTTCTTTCAATCAATTGAAAAAATATTTTGAAATACCTTTTGAGGTGTATTCACAATTATATATTAAAAAGCAAGGTGGTAAACGTAATCTTCCATTAATATTAATGGTTACCGAAGAATTAGCTCGTTTATTTGGGTATATTTTTTCCGATGGTTCTGTTCCTTATGGTGATAAAAAATCAGGTGCATATCAAATATGTTTTTCAAATAAAGACAAGTCTCTTATAGATGATTGTGTAAATTGTTTTAACATTGTGTTTCCTGATATTCCTGTCAATTTATATCAGCCATATGGTAATTCTAATGATGAAATTCCAAACAATGTTTGTTACAACGTTCGTATTTCTAATGGAGTCATATGGGATTTATTCAGAAAATATAAGAAAAATTCCTCTGAAATTTCGATACCGCCATTTATTATGCACGGCTCAGAAGAAGTAAAAAAAGCCTTTATTGGATCAGCGTGGGACGGTGATGGGTATCTATCAAATAACGATTATGGATATGCCACATGTTCAAATACTTTTGCAAATCAAATGGTTTTAATTCTTAATTCGTTAGGAATCAAGGCAAATTTACGTTTGCAAAAATCAAAGGGGAAAATTTATAAATTTAAACACATAGTTGGCACAAGAAATTATGATACATTCCGTGTTTCTATTAACAAGCAAAACGATAGGGAAAAATTTATAAAAGAAATTCCTGTTCATAAAAAAGAAAAATCATATTTTACTTTAAAGAATAAAAAAATTCTTTATAGAAATCCTGATAAAATTTTGAATATTCACCAAATTTTTGAAGAAAATTACGAAAATATTCTTGTTTATGATCTAATGACTGGTGATGAGCATTTTATTGCTAATGGCTATATTGTGCATAACTGCTGCCTATTCGATATTTTCACGGTCCTAAAGGATGGTTTCGAAATGAATAATATCCGTTATTCTGAACCTAATTCTGTTTTGACCGCTCTTCAAGTAATTGGTGACATCACTTTGGTGGCTACTGCACAACAATTTGGCGGATTCACATTACCCGAAATTGACAGATGTCTTGTACCGTATTGCAAGAAAACGCTTGAAAAAGCAAGAAAAGAGATTCAGGAGTTTTCCCCGAACGCAACTCATGAGGAAGTGGAAAAATTCGCAAGAAACCGTCTTAAAAGAGAACTTGAACAGGGCATCCAGGGCATAGAACTGAAACTTAATACCGTTCCATGTTCAAGAGGGGACTTTGCCTTTGTTACTTTTACTTTCGGGGCAATGCCAAAAGACGCCACTGAAGAAGAAAAAGACATCCAAAGACTGGTGGCAAAAACACTTCTTGAAGTAAGAATGAAAGGGCATCA
>CANPXY010000040.1 GCA_947587115.1 uncultured Bacilli bacterium | reverse complement strand
GATAGACTATTGACGGTAGCCGTTCCTGTTGCACTAATTGTACCCGTGGACAAAGATGTTTTTGCGGTAATTGTGGGACTCTCAATAGAGGTTTCCGCATTTAACGTCTTTACTTTCGTGGCATCAAGATCGGCATTAGTAGCCTTTACACTATTAGAAGTGAATTTTCCGTCACTAGAGAATAAAAAAGTAGGTGTTGTGGAATTACTTTCTTGATTCTCTTTACTTGCGTTGTTATAATCGGCATTTTTTACATAATTGATGACGAAATTTTCAATATTGTTTCCTTCTGTTTCCGAAGTACTTGCTTTGTAGCCTCCCGACAAATCCCAAGAACCGCTTTTAAGTTTTACCGTGGATAACCCTACAATCGGATCTGTGCCGTTATCTGATAGCGATAAAAGGGAAAAGTCTCTAACCGTAGGAAGATTTTTCCCGCTAACTGAGTAATTAATACTTCCCGTAAGAGTTCCGCCCGTGAGTTTTAAACAACCCTCAAAATTTTGATTTACCACGTTTTGAATATCATTTAACGTGGGAAGGTAAGAGATTTGTCTTTCGATTTTATCTTGCAAGGCGTTGACTTTGGCGAAATTTTCCCCAACGTTTCCTCTTACCCAATTGGTTGTGGCTATCTGATGACTATCATCGTTAACTGGCGGATGCGGGGCAAAAGTCACGCACATCGTACCCGCTTGATTTGTGCCAATGGAAATTTTCGCATCTTCTTTCCCGTCAATAGCGGTTGTGTTAGGATAGGCATATAAAGTGATACTTGAAAAACCATTTTCAGAGACTTTGGACTCGATTTTCCCCGTGGCATTTCTTTGATTGAGATTGACTTTTCGGCTTTCATCAGTGGAAACATCAACACCGTTCCCGATAAACCAAAGAGATTTGTCCTGCGAGATTTTCTCGTCATCCAGTTTCGGATTAGCCCCTATAACAAAATCATGCCGAACGAAAACGTCATTAGTTGTTATTCTTTCAACTTTAGTATTTCCGACAATATCCAAATCTGTGGCGGTTACTTCCCCTTCAACCGTCATGTCTCCTTGAATGGATTGACTGGAAAAAGCCTCATGCCAATACATGGCGAACGTTTCTTGCACACTTTCATTGACATAACCCGTGGTAGCTATCTGATTATCGCCAAAAGCCTCTAGCGGAGTCGGTGCATAGGTTCTTGGATAGTAGTCATTTTCATAAAAAGCCCAACCGACCTTAATTGAAGAGTCTTCAGTATGGACGCTTGAGTCTATAGGGCAATTGGCAAAAAGACTGGTACCATAACCAAAATTAGTAAAAGCCGTATCAAACTCAACACCTCCGATTTTATCTCCACTAACATCGACAAAATCATAGCTAACCACTCGGCTAGTGGTTGGAGAAGTTCCGTAATCGTAACCACTAATGACGTTTTCTATTCCGTTTCTTAAAGATACTTTTCCGTCTATACAGGTTTTTCCGTTTTCATCTCCAGTTGCACTTAACTTGGTGTCGATTTCTTCTGTTAAAGCGGATCGGGTTTTTTCCAAGTCTTCATCTGTGATGAGCCTTCGCCATTCATCCCAATAGTCGTTTCCCATCTGTACTCGGAAAAATAACGCTCCGTTATTGGCAATATTATTATCGCCATCTTTAATCCCTATAGACGGAATTATTTGAAAAGCGTTGGCATCTCTTGCGTTAACGGCATTTCCTTGCACATGGATGAGCTCTCCAGCCATCGGAGAGAAATTCGGAATATTTTGCGTATCATCCGTATAGCGGTAAAAACCCGTGGCATTAATGCTATTGAGATCGTTTTTTCCAAATAACTCCGTAAGAGTCGATAGATCGCTCGTTTTCCTTGCACCAAGCCCGAAACTTTTATACGTGTCGTTTAATTCGCTTTGTAAGGCGTAGAAATTGGAGTCAATTTCATATATCGTAAGCGGTTTATCCGTTACAATGTCAGTCTGTTCAATTTGGGCTTTTGAAGGCTTATTATAATCGCCTTGGCGATATGTCAGAAAACTCATTTAATTGCTTTTTTATAAAAAGTTATTCAAGGGAAAAACGTCAAAAACGCCACCTTTATTTGAAAAAATGGCGTTTTTTATTTAAGGATAGAGATAGATTTCCTTCACTGAAGATAATCAAGTAAAAGAAGAACTTTTTCCGCTATTTCTTTTTGATTGACTTTACGATATTTTTCCACTAATTTCCGAAGTATTTTTAGACCCTCTTCATATTTTGTGGTAAAAGCAATTGTTTCCAATAAAGAATATGAACCATCTAAAACAATTTTATCCTCATCACTCAAAACCCCCTTAACATAATCGAAAAGAGCTTTTTTATTGGTGTCTGTAACTATAATGGATTTCACGTATAAAAGAGGCAATATGGATTCCAACTCTCGATAGTCTTTTTTATAATTTGTGGAATAAAGGGAATTAGCAAAAATCAAATCATAGAATTTTTCAGACGCTTTTTCAAAAGTGTTAAAAGACTCTTTATAACAAGAGTCTTTGGCTTTGTCATAAGTCACTACCTCGTAGTCGCTAATGGAAATAGAGTCTTCTTTAATAATGCCTCCTCTTTTGGTGACAAAATAGAAGTCTCCAGTTTCCGTATTTTTTCTCCAGTCTAAAATGGCATTAAACATTTTATCGTTGACTTGATTGATGAAATCCAAAAGTTTCGGCATATTTTTTCTTTAATAGAGAAATACTTGGTGCAGGTGAATGGACTCGAACCATTACGTCAGAGACACAAGAACCTAAATCTTGCACGTCTACCAATTTCGTCACACCTGCAAAATTTATTAAAATATTTTTTGGTGGGTTCTGAGAGAATCGAACTCTCATTGACGGATTAAAAGTCCGATGTTCTACCATTGAACTAAGAACCCTCTTTTATCAATTTTTCCCCTATGGCAGGAGACGGTGAGACTCGAACTCACAACCTACGGTTTTGGAGACCGCTGTTCTGCCAATTGAACTACGTTCCTATCATTTTTAAAAATTCTTGGCGGATTCTGCAAGACTCGAACTTGCAACCGTTGGATTAGAAATCCAATGCACTATCCAATTGTGCTAAGAACCCTACTTTTATAAAATTTCTTTTTCGTGGTGTGCCTTCTAGGAATTGAACCTAGAGTCTACCGATTATGAGTCGGGTGCTTTAACCAATTTAAGCTAAAGGCACATCTTTAAAAAAATTCTTTTTGGTAGGTCATGATGGATTCGAACCACCGACCACCACCATATGAAGGCGGTGCTCTAACCGCTGAGCTAATGACCTCCTGGCGTCTTTACAGGGATTCGAACCCTGATTGCAACCGTGAAAGGGTTGTGTCCTAACCTTTTAGACGATAAAGACATCACTAAAACCTTTTTAGAAAGAACCCACGAATATACTGTGGGTATTGGGTTAAACAATTTTTCCGTGGGCTATTCCTAAAAAAGTCTTTATCAACTTTCGATAAAACGTATTTTATACATCTTAAAAAGGTTTGTCAAGCAATTTTATACCCTGACAAACCCTAATAGAGGAAAAGTACCTAGAAAAATCAATCTTCAAACATTCCGATTTTTTCTTTATCGCACAAGCAACATTCATCACTATCAATATAGGCTCGATATGTGATAGGATGCCCGCAAGAAGTGGATGCCGAGTCACTTACCTCTTTACGATCGTTTTTAAACCTTTCGGTTAAAACCTCTTTCCCATCATTAAAGTGGCGAATTAATTCATCGGCACGATATTTGATATTGAAAAGCCGATCCCAAAAGTGCTCAGGCTCTTGGGCTTTGAATTTCAGTAAAAACTTGATAAATTCTTGCCTTTTCGGAAAAAAATTGGGAAGTATCTCATTAGAACGCTTTTTACCCGCCATCTCCACATCTAGTGAGTCCTCATCGTTGGAGATAGGTGTTCCGAAAACCCCACACTGCTTATAGAAAAAAGCACATTGCCACTTTTTGGCTAATTCGTGGAATCGAAATTCTCCTTTCAAATACCGATCAATTAAATCCCCCGTCAATATCGTGCAGACATTAAGTTTCAAATCGGGAAATTCCTCATGAAGTCTTTTCACATTGCTTTCCCAAGTTTCCAACATTTTCGGGTTATGAAATCTCCCAATTGTATCCCAAGAGGTTGTTACCCAAAAGTTTGTCAAATCATTAAATTTTCTAAGAACCTCAAATAAAGTCTCACTTTTCCCAATTGTTAAGGTAGCCGTTAGCCAAATGGATTTGATTTTCCCGCTATTATAAAGCTCGGCAGTCTTATCCATTACTTGCATAAACTTTTCGTAAACTTTCGGATTTTTCAATTGTCCTTGGAAAAACTCTCCTCCAATAAAACCAATTAATTCAAAACCATCCATTCGGCTCTCATCGTTTAATATCTTTAGACAATTTTCGAGGTTTTCGATTTTAATGGCGTCATCGGTATGCCGATTAAAAGGTTCTCTCAAGTAGCAATACTCACAACGATTGTTACACTCATGCCACAATTCAAATTGAATGGACTTTAACCTTCTATTGTCAATGACTTTGGTTTCCGACATTTTTAATTCTCCTATAGTGTTAAAGCCCCCTCGTGGGCAATTATGTCGCAGAGCATACAACGATTTGAATCCGCATAACAGTTATACAACGTAGAGTGCCCGCATTTTGTCTGTATACTTTCTTTTCCATCCGACAGAATCGGGGTTTCCCGATAAGCGTTTGGATTATCCATTTCTTTATCCCGTAACCCCGTATATTTGAAAGTACCGCTATTTTTCGTAGATTGCACAAAACTCATATAACAGTCAAAGTTTCGATCTCTTAGGTAGCTTAAAAATTCAAGTAAATCACGCCTTTTAAAGTTAAAATCAGGCAAAACCTTTTTCGGTTTGGCAATCGGATGCGGATATAAAAAGGTCAAAATCCCTTTTGGAAATTTTTTTTCAATAAAATCAACGACATCAAATTTTCCATCTTTCCAAAGATTGATGACGTTTTGTGTTAAAATCATCTGTATTCCGCAGTTGTAATCATAACGATCCATAAAGGCGTTTATCGTTTCTTCAGCCCTAATCCTAGATTTTTCCGAGTGATAGCGATACTTCAAATCATAGGAAAAATTCATATCGACTCTCGATATACCGCATTTTTCCACAATTCTGTCAATAACCCTAAAAAGAAAATCAGGTTTATACATTCCGTTGGAAACAGTTGAATACTTGGCGTTAGGGTTATCAGGAGTTAAAACAATTTCGCAAATATCATCAATAAGCCTTAAAAAAGCGTTTTGAACGGCTTTGTTGCGAATATAGTATAATTCCCCACCTAATAGAGAAATCCCGTAGGAAAATTGATTTTTCCAGTCTAAAAGAGCAATATTTTTCCTAATGGTTTCGAGATAAAGAATTTTCATCTCGTTAGTGGTTGTTTCTTTATTTTTCCTTAAGCAAAAGTCGCACGAATTGCAACAATCACTCCAAACCCCATATTGCACCATATGTTTTGAGGTTTTGGGAGCATGAACTTCTGGGCTTTCGACAAAATTAATTTCTTTGGTAATCATTTTACCCCCAATCCGTGCAATTCTTTATATGCTTTCACATCTTCTAGTATACTTCGGTAATTGTCCGAGTAACAAGCAGTATAAAGCGATCTGCCAAGTCTTTCCGTGGCATACCATTTAAGAAGTCTTTCGTTGCCTTTTCTCCTGCCGTCAAAAACCAATCTTTCCCCTTTATGCTCGATAAACATCAAGTCACTATGCAAGTTGTAATTGAAAAAGCTATCCCAATCCACGAGATTATTAAGACGCACAAAATCTAAAAAACGGAAAAAAGTTTTTCTCTCAGGCAAAAATCCTGGTAACTTTCGATTAAATTCTTCTAGAGTTTTTGAGTTATCATTAATAGACGCCTCGATATAATCGACATGGACGTCATATTTTTCTCTAAAATGAGTAATCGAAAATTCTCCTCTTAGAACTTTTTCACAAAAGTCCTGAGTAATAATTGTCTCGACATGAATCGGTACTTTATTATATTGCCGATGGATTTCCAAGATATTATTTTCCCAAAATTTCAGGGAATTTTCATTTTTAAACCGATACTTGGTATCATAGGAAGTACAAATTAAAATTTTATTTTCCAAATTTTCTTCTTTGAATTTTTCAAGTACTTCTAATAAATTCCAATTATCCTTAAAAATCAAAGACGTAGTGAGATAAAGTTTTTCAACTTTCCCCTCTTTCATCTTAGAGATAATCAACTGAATCAGACCATAAAATTCCTCTCTAACAGACCGATCTGAAAGTTCTTTAGAAAAAGTCTCCCCTCCGATTAAACCAATTTCGTTATATTCATTGACAATAGGTTCGTTTTCAATAAGACTTTCTATCCATTTTAGATTTTCAATTTTAGAAACAGTTGGAGTAATGTTTTTATTGTAGCAAAATTCACACCCAACGGGGCAATCACGCCAAATTTGAAATTGCACAAATCGGTTTTTATCCTCTAGGCTTAAATTTTCTTTATTAATCTCCATACAATTAGCCCCCCTCTCTAAAAATTCTATTCAAGTCACATGCGTAACAGCTATTACCTTCTTTAGAGTATAATTTAAAGTTTTCCGAGTGATTGCAATCCAAATAATCACAATCTATGTTTATCAGCTTATCGGTTATTTTGTTATAGGTGTATAGATGCTTTACACTATGACCTAACATATTGCCCAAATAAATTGGCAGATAATTTCCCGAAAATTCCTTATCAATTTTCCTTAAAGCTCGGAATACCTCTTTTCTATCAGGTTTAAATGCGTTTTCAAAACCCACATAGGGGATTAAATTTACCCAAACATCATTTTCTTCTGAAAAATCTTTTACGGAAAACTCTCCTCCCAAAACACTTTTAACAAGATAATCTGTTAAAATCGTATTGACAATAACTCGTATTTTCGGAAATCTTTTATGAATTTCCCGTATATTGCCTAACATTCTTTTTTCACTATCGCCTTTAAAGCGATAGATTAAATCGTAAGAAGTGGTAAAATGAATCCTATGCTCAAGATTATTTTTGGAAATTTTTTCCAATACCGTAAAAAGAGTATTCGTGTATTTGTATATCAGATTGGTATTAAAATATAGTGTTTTGATATAATCTGATTTCATCTTTTCAACTAAAAAGTCAAATAAAGATAAAACCAGTGAAGAATCTTTTTTATCATCGAATATCTCTCCGCCTAAAACCAATACATGACTTGATGGAATAAATTGACTTGACTCTATAAACGCTTTAACCAATTTAACCGATTGACTTTTTTCCTGATCTTTGAGGAAATTTTCTTTTTTCTGTACGCAAAAATCACACCGATTGTGACAGTTTTCCCACAAGATAAACTCAAAGACGTTTTCTGACAATTTTAATCCATTTTCCTCAAAAGTCAAAAGACAATTATAGCATTTATTGGAAAAATCGTCAATAAGCCCTTAAAATAACGATTATAAAGGGGGGAATAAAGAAAATGGGTAAATGGCTTAAAACTCTAATTCAAGCCTAGAGGTCAATAATCTGGTAAGTTTCTTGATACGTTCACAATACAGATCGACAAACACTTCCCAATCACCAATTGGTAGTTTTTCGACTTCTTTTTGTGGTAAAAATAAAGTTATAATCCCGTTTTTATGGTATACTTCAAGAGGTTTTACTAATTCACGATCGTAGATATTACGGATATGTGCATAAGGGCGAAAACCGACCAAGTTTTTAATTTTTCTCCCATACGGATCACGCAAAAGCACCACCGCTCGGAAATCCGAGGTTCTATGAGCGTAAAAATTTTTTCCTTGATAGATCATTGAATTTCTTGGGTATTGGTTTTACGAGCCTTTTCAATAATCAAAACAATTTCCCTTTCTTCGCCCAAATCTGTGTGGATAGGAACGGAAATTAATTCATAATTTTCTTTGGTTTTAGACTCTTTATTTTCCAGGTTAACAATTTCTCGGAAACTTTCATCCCCATCTTGCTCGATTTTTGGTTCCAGTTTTTCAAGAAGTTTTGATAAGATCGGATGATTATCTACAACACTTCTAAAAGATTGCCCAAGAATGTTTTCCTTTTTTAAATGAAATACCGAGCAAGCACTTGAATTGACTTCAACAATGGTTCTTTCACTGTTTAGCACAAACACCTGAGAATTGATATTTTCAATAACCGTATCAAACCGCTTTTTAAACAAATCCAATTTAATGATAATGTTTTTTGTAAGCGTATTCGCCTCTTCAATCATCGAAATAGACGATTTTTTTAACTCTTCGAAAATATCATTGGATTGCGAGAATTTAGTGTCAAACTGAAAATTATAGTAGCGATTTTCCTCTGAATCAGCTTGCTGTCTATTTGTGACGGATTTCAGTTTTCGAAATAATGAAAGCATTTTAATCAACTCTCTAGGGTAACTTTTCTTCTCATACGTGCTCTTATATTAAGGTTTTGTTTATCGTTGCCAAAACCACTTTAATCTCCGTAAGTGCTTTGGCTATTTCGGTATTACTTAAATGGTACTTATCAATTAAATCAATCAAGGCAGAACCATACTGATTGCGGTTTTCGTTAAGCATTTTCCGATAATTTTTAATCGAGGCAAATAACTGGATTCTTTCCCAAACAAAGTAAGCAATTACCGCCAATAGAATAGCTATGACGGCGGTAGCACCGCCAGCAATAATGGTTTCCCACGTTTTAATTGCTAACTCTTGCATTTTTTGCTAAAAATCCTCGAAAAGCGTGCAATAGTATATTTACAAAAATTGAACTCTTGAATCGAATATTCAAGAGTTTCAAAAGGTAACTTTTATATGATAAAGAAATTACTTAGAATCTATAAAAAAATTTTTATTGAAGACGCTTTATAAATCCTTGATTTTCAACAGTTTGTAGTACAAGTTGTTGATGAACATCCCAATTGGTGTAAACTGATACGGTATAGGTTTCACTCCATGAATACCAAGAACCCCAAGAGGTTTGGGCATATTCCCCTTCTCCTGAGACGCTTGCGTCTCTTTGTAGCCCGCTTACCTCGAAATAAACCGTAATATACTCGATTGGATTGTGGAAATAATGCCCTGAGCTTAAATCAGGAGGTAATTTACTGATATTGTTGACAGATAATACTTTATAGTTCTTATCGTAGTCGTCTTTTTGGACTGTGAAATCGACTACTCTATCAACGGCATAATCAAAAGTTGAATTGTAGTGAAAAGACTTTTGGGTATGAGTTAATATCATATCGGGAAAAGTCATGCCGTTTGATGTATGATAAGTCACTTCCGAAATAGAGTACTCTTTAGTCGGGGTATCTGCAACGGAAACGGTATCATTAGCTCCCGTAAATTCCGTATATTCAAGAGTTCCACTTGGAGGCGTAAAAGCCATTTTCAATAAAGATTAAATTGCACCACACTCATCACAAGCCCGTCTGTGGCGTCTTCAAGAGCTTTTCCAATAATCGGCTGATCGTTTTTCTCACCATCTTTTAAAGCTCTTGCCACCCCGCCTATATCGGAAAGAACGAGATTATCGAATTTGTGAACCCTGCCCACGATTTTCACTTTCACTTTTCCGCACATCGCCACTGGTAGGGTGTTTTCACTATTGCTTATTGCACTATTGATAATGACGGCGGGATTTTCCGAAATCACCCCGTTGGCTTTTGAAGACGCTAACGTGATTTCTTTATCACCGCCAAAACAAATTAAAGTTCCTGGTTCATAGGATTGGTCACTTTCATAGTATTCCGCCAAATCCGCCCATTGTGCCCGATACGCCGTCCCTTGTATTGTAGATTCAAAAGTTTTAGTGCCTTTAATCGTCTGATTTCCGTATGTTCTTACCACAAAATTACAATCTTTTAGCCATTTGACACTAACAACACAATTGTCGTTTCCGTTTTTCATTGTACCGTCATCAGCGTTTCCTTTATCGTTTAATTCCGTTTTAATTTTCGGAGGATTTGCAAATTCAGTATTTGTGCCACCTACCTTGGCGTATGTCGTAGTAATGTCGTTGCCGTCTTTATCTGCAATCGCCTTTAATGCTCTTTCTCCATTAGTATCACCTTTGGCGTAATGTGAGTCGTTATCTAATTTTGAGACTTTAGTGGGAATGTCTGAAAACATCGCCATACGGTTTCCGCCTCTAGTAGTTCCATCATGCAAAAAAACATTTTTATTC
>CANPXY010000039.1 GCA_947587115.1 uncultured Bacilli bacterium | reverse complement strand
TAAGAGTGCTTTGTGAGTCAGACGCCTATATTGAAACCAACGGTTCAACGACTCTAAAAGCTCACGGAAATTTGAACGTGGGAGCTGGTGGGGACTTGAATTTTTCCGCAGGAGGAGCTATTTCTCTATGGAGTTCAAAAGGGCTTAACCTGCAATCGGATAAAGCCATCAATATTCGATCAAAAAGCGATGACGTCAATCTTACTAGTTGCACAGATACCAATATCGTTTCCGATCGGCAGATTTTCCTTACCGCCCAAAGTTCAATCTATCAAAAAAGTGAAAGTAATATTTGTGTGGACGCAAGTGGCAACGCCAATGTGGTAGCCTCTAAAGGAGCTTTTTTAAGCGGGAAAACTGTGGATATTTGTGGAGACGATACCACAAGAGTTTTTGGGGGCAATTTCACAGACGTCACAAGCGATAACGATATTCGGGTAACTTCTGACAATAACCTTAATTTGTACTCTTCAAACGACATTTTAGTCTATTCGGGTGGCACATACGATCAAAAAGCAAGTGGCTATTTCCACGCTCAGGCGGGTGCTTTTGAGGTAACTTCCGATGGTTCTCTAAGTCTTTTGGCAACAGGATTGACTAATATTCAATCGGGCGGTAACGCCCAAGTGCAAGCAGGTGGCAATCTTGCCCTAGAAGGTGGCGGAGTTGCATCTTTGACGGCTGGCGGAAACGTGGGTGTAAACGGTGCGATGGTTATGCTCAATAGCGGTACTCAAGCGTCCTTATCCAGTTACGCCAATTCCGCAGTGAAAGGGGCGGGAGACGGGCAAAAAGCGTTCTATGGAAGTATTGCCCCCAAAGGGCTACGAGCTTTGTTGCACGGAATGATTCCGATTGATTTACGAACCTCGAAAAACCCCACAATACCCGTTTTAGACATATCCGCCCCCGCCGATCATGGCGAGCAGATGATTGAATTCGATGAACAAGCCAACTCGGTAAGCGGACAGATGCTTATCAACGACTCGCTAGTGAAAACTGGTTATACAACAACTGATACGGTGTCTTCTGAAAGTGACGTCTCGCAATACACCCCAAGCGAAACTGTTCAACCCGTAGGGGAAAAAGTCGATTGTAAAGACATCCCGCAAGAATTTGTCGATATTATCAATACACGCCGTTATACGGCATCCACAAGAATTAGCCCCCATTTTGTTTTGGGTAACTTTTTCTCAGGCGGATTTGAGAAAAAGTATCACTTGAAATTCTGTCCAAACGGCATGACTCCGATGGACATTGTCACCAATTTAAGTTACTTGGCTAACAACGTTTTGGAAAATATTCTTGATTTGTTGCCTGGCGGAATCGGCGGATTCAACAAAGAATGGTTTATCAATAGTGGCTATAGGGATGTCGCAGGAAATAAGAGAGCAGGTGGGTCAAACACCTCTCAGCATTGCCGAGGCGAGGCTGTCGATATTCAATGCCCGAAATTAACAGATCGGCAAAGCTACGAGCTTATTCAAAAAGTCTATCAAAGAGTTCCTCTTGATCAGACGATTTTCGAATATGGTCGGCGTCCTTGGTTGCACCTTTCGTGTTCAAGAACCAAGCAAAGAAAACAAAGACTCACCATGCACACTACAGCAATCAACATTCCAAAAGGCGGTAGAATAAGCCATTACGCAAGCGGGTTTATTCTTTTTGATAGAAACGTGAAAATTGCAAGTTGCTAAAAGCAAAAAAAAAAAGAGGTTGAAAGAAATATTTCAACCTCTTTTTAAGAAATTTTGGCAGGAAAGGAACGATTCGAACGTTCGTATGCAGGAATCAAAATCCTGTGCCTTAACCAGCTTGGCGACTTTCCTAATGAATTATTTTAACCTCTTTTTGCCCGTTTGTCAAGCCGAGCAACACTGATCGTCCAAACATTCATTTTTAAGACTACTTCTTTCAACTTTTTCAACGACTACGGTTTTAATGGCGTGCTCATTGAATTTATCCTTATCCTCATACGGTGCTAAGGTTTTTGAGTACCATATTTCCTGATTAGAACTACCAAAATACTTTCCGTTGCATTTTAGCTTTTCAACAAAAGCACCACTTTTAATCACGTCAGTTAAAGCTAAAAGTTCTTTGTCTTGAATAACCTCGGATTTTTTCCTCCCCGTCCAAAGCCAAACGGTTTTTTCAGGATATTTTTCTTTTATTTTTCTCAAAAGCTTTTTGATTGTGGGTAAATTTTCTTTTTCGAGAGGATCACCTCCTAAAATGGAAATTCCATCACAATACTTTTCAGAAATATCTTTTAAAACTTTTTCCTCAAACTCAGGAGTAAATTCAACCCCGTAGTTGAAATCCCACGCCTCTTTACTAAAACACCCTTTACAATGCAAGGAGCACCCCGATACATAAAGTTCCACTCTAGCCCCTTCACCGTTAGCCAAAGTACAATTCGAATAACCGCTTACTTTCATCTTTTTTTGCTTTTAATCTTTTCGAGACGGAATTTTCTATTTTAATCACTCTTTTTTCTTTTGTCAAGGCTCTTTTTATTAGGATAATCCCTAAGAAAAATCTTTTTCAATAAAATCAAAAATTTAGCTAATTTTCGTAAATATTTTAGGAATTACTCAAAAAATCTGTGGTATTATTGTTTTTAGAAAGTTTCGGGATTGAAGGAAAAAGAAAGTGAGTAATGTTTTAACCGATGAAGTACTAACCGACATCTATAATAAGATTGTTGACTACATTTCGGAAAAAAGTGCGTCATACTCGGAAATGATTAATGTCGATGATAATGGTTATTTTCGGAAAAATATGACTCCAAAAGCCATCTTAGATGAATCAGGAGAATACTACATTGAAACATCAGCTGAAGGCAAGAGAGTTTTTGAGTCTGTGATGGAAACATGCCACTTTACGAAAAATCTTTGGATTCCTAAAGCTGTAATGAAAAATTTAGGGGTAAAAGCCAAATCAGGGCAAAAAGCTATGGTGGCTTTAAATGAATTGTGGATTTGGAAAAAGGACAAGAAAACCAAGGAAAAAAATCACTATCAATTTAAACAAATAAAAGAATCAAAAAGAAAAAATCAAATCTATCTTTTCAACGCCGAGCAATGCGATGGCATAGAAGGTCTCTATAAAAAAGAACGGAAAAGCCCGATTAGGTGCAACGATAATAGAGATAAGGGTTTAGATAGAATGTTCAAAAATTTTGGAAAGTATTTTGACGTTTACGAAGGATGCAACAATCCCAAAACCCTTTTTGACGAAAAGGGGGTAAAGAAAACCGAAATCTATTTTCCCGAATTTAATCAATGTAAGAGTTCATTCCAATACTACCAGATAGCCTTGCACGAATTTGGGCACGCATTGCGTCACCATGTATTCGATTGCTACCATGGAATGAAAAGAAGACCTTATCATGAAGACTATGATAAAGGTTCTTACAAATTTCATAATTTCTATTGTAAAGAAGAAATTATTGTCGATATTGCATCGATACTTTTCGAGTATTCCGTTTACGGATATGTTTGTGACGATCCGACTCGCTACGATGAGTATTTTCAATATGCCGGCAATTGGTTTGAAAGGTATTTTTACGGCAGGGCAAAACAAGCTCGCAAAAAGTCTTTGACACCAAGCGAGGCAGATCGTTTTGCCAAAGAAAAGTTTTTACTTGAAATTGCCCCTGAAATTACATCTTTAATTAAAGTTTTTGAGGAGTTTTATAAAAATGGACGAATCGACTTTAAAGTTGCTTGACGAGCATAAGAAAAATTTTTTTCGACTTCTTAATTCACGGGCAAAATTTGTAGGCGTGAAAGGAAATAGCCATCCTGAGCTTGGGAAATTATTTGCAAGTATTTTAACCCAAAGTGCTTTGGGGCAAAAGGGCGGATTTTATTCCGAAAAAAACACGTTTGTTGATATGGGAGAGGGGCAAATCGAAAAGGGCTTTACCCAAAAAGAATTGAAAAGTATGATTGAGTCAATCTTTTATCTTTTGGATAACGATGCGGATACGACTTATCTAGATGCCATGGGCAAAACCAAAGACGAATTGAAAAAAGAATTGAAAGCGTCATTGACACAATTGAACTCAATTCTCAAGTCAAAGGGCTAAAAAGTAAAATGACAGATCAAAAAGCGAAAATTTTTAACCATCAATTAGAAATTTTGGATGCCTGTGAAAAGTATGGCATCATCATGCGTGAGGTTCACGAAAGCGGATTAAGTTACACCATCTATCAATTAGAAGAAAAAGTAGCCATATACCTTGAGGAATCAACCGTTTTTAAAAGTTTTTCTTATTTTGTCGGTGTAGTCAACCGTCACTTGGTCTGTTACTTTGGAAACAATTTTGATCTTTGTGAAGACGCTTGTGAGACACTTTTGAAAGACACTATTAACGCAGTCAATGCGGAATATGAAAAAGCGGAATCCGCTATAAGAGATACGGATGAATATTCCCTTGATAAAGCTCTTGAGGAAAAAAGTCTGGAGATGAAAAATATTTTAGAAGGAGATTTATCTTACCCTGTGGAAAACGAATTTAATGGCGATTTGACGGGATTTGACGAGGAATTAGGTATAAACCCCAAGAAAAAGAAAAGAGTCTTAAATTAAGCCTTTTTAAGCCATTTGCGAGGATTTTTTCAACCTGTGCAAAAAATGCATAGGTTCTTTTATGCCATCCTAAAAGTGGAAACGGGGAAAAAATTCAAAAGCTGTTCATCGAGTTTATCAATTTCTTGGTTGGCTTGAGACAAAATTTCCGCCCCACTGTAAGAGATACCGCCAGGCAATTGAATGTTGTTAAATTTCGAAAGGTTTGTGCCCCATTGCTTTTTGGCTAAGGCAACGGCGTATTTTTTAAGCCACGGATCATTCCAAATCATAGAGGCTTTTGAAGGATCAAGGGCACGAATGCATTCAATGATCATGTATTGCCCAACCTCAAAGTCAAATCCCCACCGAACAGTCGGGTAAAGATAACCTTCGTATTGAGAAAATTGAAAGTAGATTTTCGGGTTTAATTCGAAATTCAAAAGATCAATATGCTCCATGGCTTGCTCAAAATACGCCAAATCACCCGTGTGAAACGTATCATAAGCCAAGAAGTCGTTTAAGCGGATTTGATACTGAAGATCAAAAAGGTTTTCGCTTGAGGAATCTTGCCCATATTGAATAATATCGGTGACACCGATAATCCAATCAGGGACTTTGATTCTATGGTCGTCAATGATACCGATTTCAAAAAACTTTTTAGGATCAGATAAAAGCGTTAAAGTTTTTTTGTTATCTCCGTTTAGGCAAATCTTTTCTCCCGCCTTAAAGCCGTTTCCTTTAATTTGTTGAATATAAAGAATTTTGTCTTTAGAGATATTTCGCCCCTCAGGATGATAGCTTACCAAATCGGCGGATGTTTTACTCTCTAAACCCTCGATTTTCCCGCCGTCAAAATCTTTAGGATCGAAATTTTCTTTTACCCGTAAAATTGAAGGTGTGATGATTTGTTTCAGATAGCATCTAATAGCCCCTTCATGGTGGTATTGTTGAAAAGTGATTACAGCGTCATCGATGGCGTTTTGCACTTGCTCTTTAGCGAGATTGACTTTAATGACGGGTTCTCCAAGTGATTGTAAAATATAGGTTTCAAAGTCCTTTCTATTTTTGATAATCATTTTTCAAAAATACCTTTTTCGAAAACGGTTTTGGGGCAAAATTTTATTTAAGGGAAAATCCCAATGGACGGAAAACTTTTCTATGATGTATAATTTCAAGTAAACTTGGAAAAAGAGGAGGTAGAAAAACTAGAATATGCAGGAAAAAGGGTATAATTCAACTATTTTGGGTAGTAAATTAGAAAACATTACTGATACGGGAGATAAAATTGAAAACCTGCCAGTCTATAGCGATAAGCTTGGTAACCGTTGGGTAGTAGGCGGATTTTCGAGAAATCGGAAAGGTGAGACTCAAAGTCCCGCCGATTCAAAAATTTTATACCCGCATATCGAATTGCTTCGTAGTGATGAAAAAGAGTTTTACACTACTTTAAAATATCTTTATTCAGGGGTTTTTGATTATTCAGATTACGATTTGTTTAGAGGTTTTTATCCTCTTTTAGGGGGGTTTAACTGTTTTGATAAAGCCGATCGAAACGATTTTTACCAATCGGCGGAAAAATCTCTTGCTGAAGGTTCTTTAGTGGGGGTGCAAAATCTTTTAGAATTTGGTGTGGCTTTACCTATTTTTGTCTATAGGAGAAAATATATTGAGGAATTTGAAAACATTTACTCTGATATAAGCAAAAAAGGAAAAGATACCTTTTACGATGAGGCGAAACAATTTTGCGAGTATGACACATCGGTTTTCCACGCAAGGTGTTTTATAGCCGAAAGAAGGGCGAAAAAAACCGAAAAGAAAAGTCTTTTGAATAATCTTGTAAAAGATCGGTTTGACGGTTTTTGTGCTCCTAGAATCGTGGTTAGACGTGTGAATCAGGTGTTAGATGCCTTGTTTTACGATTACGCTTATTCAACTTTTGAAGACGATCCCAACGGAGTGTATTTCATCAAGGTTTGCACTTACGGATTGGAAAAAACCGTGGAATATGCGTCTTACAGAAGTTATATAACGTCTTGGCAATTTGCCAGGAAAATGGACCAAAGAAGTGAAGAAGAATCGAATCGAAAAGAATGGTTTGATGAATAAAGAGGGGGAAATGTGATGATAAAAGACGATTGTTTTTATTTGGCTACCGAGGAGTTGTCCAGTGTGGATGCTGAAGAACCCAATGTTTACGTAGATAGCAAGGGAAAAAGATTTTTAGTGTATTTTCCTCAAAAAGGAGCTCCGAAATTTTTAGAAAGAAGATCAATTACTAATAGTGACACTATTAGGATTTTGAAAACACTTTTTGCAAAACAAGAATGTACAAAATACGGGGTTAGCGACTTTGACATCTATTGTGACTTAAGCCATATTCTTGCTGGAGAGGTAGTTGATCCAGAAAGCCACTATGAAGATGAGTGGGGAATTTTCCGAAATGAATTATCTATTGGTGTTGCTATTCCTGAAAAAGCTTTTAGGGGAGCAGTAGATAAAGTGTTCAAAAAATACCCCGAAAAAGAATTTTCAAAAAGCACTTTAAGCGAAACTGAGCAAAAAGAGTTTGACAATGCTCTTATGCACGTGGTGCTTGAAAACGCTTATCGGATTAAAGAGCCGCCTCGTGTGGTGTTAAAACGGAAATATAACGTGGTTGATTATCCTGATAGTTCTTTTAATGACGCCTATTACGGAGGCTCTTTCAAAAAATTTAACCCTAATGAAATTGTTACCCTAAGGGCTTATGTTGAAGAACACACTGGCGGAAAGTGGCATCTTGATGTGGATTATTTCACGTTTGTAGGGGCTTTGAAATTTTGTCTTTCAAGCACTTTGTCAGGCTTTTATTAAAAGAACGGGGGAAACATGTTTGACACCAAATTAGCCTACGATCTTTTAGATCAATTGATGAATAGTGATAAACCAATTGATGAAACGGATGCTCTTAACGTGCTTTGTCAATCTTTTGGTATTACCAGCATAAAAGCCAAGGTGATATTAGAGCAAGTTATTGTTATTCTTGAATCTTTTCGAAAAATGAAAAAGGAAAAAGAGGCTTTAAAAGGAGAAATCGAAAGACTTAAACTTGAACTTGAATTGGAAAAACTGAAAGTAGCTAATTTGACTCTAAAGAGCGGAAAATGATTAGACTTCTTTTACTTGCGATTGGGATTTTGTTGCTTATCGGGCATTTTTGCCCCGATTGGTATGGTGTATTTTACTTTCATTTTACCCAAAGCAATTTTCCGATTCTTTTATTTTTAATTTGGTTTACTCTTTATTTGACGCTTGGATATTTTTGGACACTGGTGCTAACGATTTTAACCGTTCCTTTTTGGTTAGTGCCTTTATGCTACTTGTTGGATTCTTTACCAAAATAAGGTGAGGAGAAAGATGGATAAAAGTTATTTTTCATATATGATAGAGTTTTACGGGTTTTTGGAAAAAGCCCACATAACCGTTTCTCGATTAAACCCCATAGCACCTTTAAATTTCTATGACATCTTGCAAGTAGGAAACGCAATTGGGGAATTTATTTCCTCTTATCAATCGTTGGAAAAAGACTTGGGAAAAGAAAAATCGGATGTTTCCACGATTTTAGAAAAGAAAACTGCCTACGGGATGTATTTCAAAGACTTTTCCAATTATTGCGTAAAACTTCAAGAGACTTTTCCTAATAGCGATCCTATTGAGGTGTTACAAAAAAAGACTGTTTCCAAAACCGTGGCGGGTTCATTTTATCGAAAAACAACCGATTGGTTCTTACGATACCGCTCTTTGGGTTTAATCAGCGAGCATTATGTTTTTGACGTGATTTCTCCAGTGATTGCCATTAGCTCCTTAGTGGAAGCTCTCGGAGAGGTGTCAGGAAAAATCTTAACAGAAGAAGGAGTACTTGGTAGAAATGACTGATAGGGAAATTTTGGAAAAAACACTACAAAACTCTAAAAAAATTTTGGGCTCTTTAGATTGCGAAGTTGTCGGGATTCTTGGAGAAGTTTTGGAATTAGTCGAAAAAGACTCTTGTCTTAAAAGAAAATTGCTGGGTGCTAAAAGCAGTACGGAAAAAGAAAAGTTTGAATTCTTTTCAAAAACCCTTAAATCACTTAGCCAAAAGGTGACTCTTACCAGCTCTTTTGACTTAAAAACGCTTTCCGTGACACTAAAAACCATTGATCAACCTTATATGACGTTTGGGGTAACGGGGAATAAGAAAAAAGAAAGTAACACCAAAGAAGACTTTATTCGGGAAAATGCCCCCGAATTTGTGCGGGATTTTTTCAAAAAGGTGGCAAAAAAGGCTTATCCCGACTACCCGATTGTCAATGGTGTCTATGGGGGCAACCCTGATGGAAGTTCAGATTATACAAATAACCCCGAAAAAATAGATTCCGCTTTATATCCTATTTCCATTGAATTAAGCGTAAGCGAGTGGGAAAGACTTTTTTCCTTTATGCACTCAATTGACTCTAATCTTTTATATCGTCCTTTACGAACTATTCTCTATGGGTTTTTCGATAGATGGTTTGAGACCGTTAAAGAAAAAGAGTTTGAACTATAAGAGTGGAAATTTTTAAGCCCCTTAGAATGGGGCTTTTATGACGATTTTATGACGCAGAAGTGGGTATCAATTGGGCAACCCCGATTTTACTGCACCAATGCAACAGTAATAGACTTTTAGGAGTAATGGTTGGAGTAATGCCTCCTATCCAATTCCAAGAACTTTCTCCGTTATTTTCAAAATTAACCGTTGGATTTGATCCGTTTCCCTCGATTGTGATTGCCTTTGTCCAAGCTTCGTTTTCTTTTCCTTTTTGTACCGTAATAGATGTTACAGTTGATGGGGCGAAAATTTCATTTTTCGACTCGCCATTGATGGTTAAAGTTGTTTCTTTAGCCGTTTCACATTCTTCATAGCAATTTGTACCTCCTGATATTAATCCCATTTTGGGGATTTTCGCATCTATTTTTGGAGTTAAAGTGGTATTATACTCGGATAAAATACCTTTAATTGTGGTGTCAGGAGTTGACGTGGTTTGTGAAATAGAGGACTCAGATGGCATGGAATTAATTCTTTTTTGATATAAAATAATTTTTTTATAAAATGCTTTATGGCTTGTGAGTTATGAGGGAAAACTATCAAATTTCTTATCTTGTTAGCAACTAAGTTGCTAACAACCCGTTAGTACTTAAACAATCTTATTTTTCCATCTATAAAGTCTTTGGGGGTAATAGAGTATGACAGCCCTCAAATTAGCCTCTAAAGAAGACTTTAATAAAGATGTCAAAGAAATTGTTGGAAAAGTGGTTAAAGACGTTTCTTTAGAAGATCATACTTTAACCCTATCATTTAACGATAATTCAAGTAGTTCTTTACAAATCCCCGATCATGCATGGGAATTTACCGCCCCAACTGATCAATTCGCCACATGCGGATGGATAAGGGATAAAGCAAGCGGATTTACCATTCAATTTGGTCACTGGTTTTTAGAATCTACTCATGGTAAGGCGTCAATTGTCTTTCCAAAAACTTTTAGCCAGTTTTATGCTGGATTTGTCTGTCAGCAATCTACGGATTGTACTACTGAATGTTATTCATTTTGCGTTAACGGAACAGTAAAAGGAATGGATATAGGGCATTGCGACTATTCTTATTGGATGGCGTTAGGAAAAAGCTAAGATAAGTTCTTAGTCTACTTTACAACAAAAATATAGGAATTTTAAAATGCTGTTTGAAATTTCTTATGTTGTAGGTGACTAAGTCACCTACAAGTTTAATTACTTAAAGAATTATTCAAAAATTTCTTTAACTT
>CANPXY010000038.1 GCA_947587115.1 uncultured Bacilli bacterium | reverse complement strand
CGACAGAGGCACCTACGCCATGAAGACCACCTGACACTTTGTATCCAGATTCTTCAAATTTACCGCCGGCATGTAGTACGGTATAGATGACTTCTGGAGTGCTTTTTCCTGATTCGTGCATTCCAACCGGTACACCACGACCATGATCTTCAACACTTACGCTTTGATCTTTATGAAGGGTAATTTTGATATAATCACCATAGCCATTGATGACTTCATCGATCGAATTGTCAACAATTTCCCATACCAAATGATGAAGTCCTCGCTTATCTGTAGAACCGATATACATTCCTGGACGTTTTCTTACGGCTTCGAGGCCTTCTAGGATTTTGATCGAATGTTCATCATATTTCATTGCCATAGTTTTCCCTCCTATACTCTCACTATCTTTTATTATAACGAAAAAAAAGACATCTTTCAATGTCTCTTTACTTTTTTTTACACTTATCTTCGCTCAATGGCCTCTAATAAATATGGAATGATCTGTTTTTTTCTTGAGACCACTTCTTTAAAATAGTGACCTTGTTCGATGTCTTCGATCATAAAGGCGCGTTCTAAAACGTCTTTCGCACGATCGCTATAAAGCACATAAGAGCCGTTTTCGATAATATCCGTGACAAAGAGGGTGACCAAATAATAGTCATTGGCCGTTGCCACTTGATTTAATAAGGCAATATAGCTATCCATATCTTTTTTAATCTCTTCAAAGTTCATCGTGAAGATTTGCCCTACCCCAATCGTATGATCCTCAACTTTGAAAACTTTAAAATCGTTATATAAAATTTCTTCTTTGGTTTTGCCTTCTAGTGAAGTTCCGGCCTTTAACATGGCAATTCCATAATCAAAGATCGATACTTCAGCAATTTTTGCCAATTCTTCGGCTGCTTGACGATCGGTGTCGGTCGTCGTCGGAGATTGGAAAAGCAACGTATCTGATAGGATCCCCGATAACATCAGCCCTGCGATCTCTTTGGGAACAGGAATGTGATTTTCTTTATAGAGTCTTAGAACGATCGTATTCGTACTGCCCACGGCCATACTTCTAAAGTTGACTGGGTTGTTGGTCGTCAAATTTCCTAAATTATGATGATCGATGATTTCTACGATCTCAGCATCTTCGATGCCATCGACACTCTGACCCTTTTCGTTATGATCGACTAAAATCACTTGCTTTCGCTTTTTTTCATGCACATCTGAACTGCGTATTAACCCTAGACATTCTTTTTTCTTGTTCAGTACAGGATAATTGGTGTGTTTTAATTTCCTGCTTACTTCTAAGAAATCATCGAGATAGTCGTACTGATCAAACCATATCGGACGGGATGAGGAGATGATCGTTCGAATGTAATTACTCAAAGTGATCAATTTCGTCACATGTAGTGTATCGTACGATGTCTTGATAATGTTGACTTTCTTTTCTTTGGCCAGTTGTAAATGTTCCTCTTTGATCGAGCCATCGCCCACGATGACTAACATCTTGACACCGGAAGCAATGGCATATTCGATGATGCTATGTCGATCGCCAACGATCAAAATCATATTTGAATTTAAAATAATATTATCTAAAAAAGTGGTACTACGATAAGAGGCTACCAACAACTCCCCTTTGATTTCTTCGTCATATCGCAGTACTTCTTCTCCATTTAAAACTTTTAATAAGTTGCGATAGGACGTATCTAAAAGATGAAAGTCTCCCGTTACAAACTCGTTGGCTAAGTTTTTAATGGTGATGAGACCACAGAACTTTTTATCTTTTCTAACAATGGGTAACCCAGTAATTCCTTTTTCGGTCATGAACATATAACTATCGTAGATCGAATCGGTATCTACCAGGTAATAGCCTTTGTGATAGTTGATATCTTTTAGCTGTAATTTCACATCATTTAAATAAGCAGGCTCTTTGATATGAAAATAAGATAAGACAAACTTGGTTTCGGGATTGATATTTCCCAAGATCCGTGGCTCGGTCACAAAACCTAATTGATTCTTTAAATAAGATACCGCAATACTCGAGGTCACGGAATCGGTATCTGGCTTTTTATGGCCAAAAACATAGATCTTGTCCATACTTCTCTCCCCTTTTTACTTTATTCATTATATCATACTGCTTCGATTTTGAAAACAATTTTTGTGGCATTTTAAGCGAAGCGATCAAACAAGGTTGCCATCTTGCGCTGTCTCTTCCACGACTTTCTCCATTCGATCGTCTAAAATGGAATACAAATAGAGGGAGCATTGCTTGTGGAAGTGCTTTTCGATCCAACGCTTATAACCTTGTAGTTGTTGCACATAAGCAGGATCTTTTATATTTCGAAGTTTATAATCGATGATGAGGACTTCCTCATTTTCTACAATCAATAAATCGATGATGCCGTGATGGCGAACTTGTTCTTCTTCCTCTAAAAACTCATACTCATGATACATCGCGTCGTTTCGATGCGCCTGGATGAGCGGCTGTGTGATAAAGTTGGAAAGTTTTTCTTTTTGAAAGTCAGAAATAGGAAGTGTATCCAATTTTGGATCTTTCAAGTCGATCATCTCTAGTAGATAGTGCATCTCTGTTCCGATTTTCATGATCTCATCGACATTGCGATTAAAAAGAGCGTCTGTCGATTTGGAATAATGCAAGGTCTCTTTGTAAGTAGGAGAAAAAGTATACTCTTCTACTTCGACCGACTCTTCAGTTCTAGCAATTTGTTGTTGCCAATGATCGTTTCTAGTAAAATTATAAGCTTTGGTAAGTGGAATTTCGTCTTTGCCGATCGACTTCATAAATGGTGTCAAGCGATCTTCGATACTTTTAATCATGTCTAAAAACGAGCGATAATGCAATTTGCTTTCATAAGAGAGCACCGGCGTATATTCTTCACTTTCTCCAAGCGGCGCGACGATGATCATTTTTTCTTTACAACGCGTAAGTGCTACATAGAATAAACGAATTTTTTCGCTGATCTCTTCTTTTAAATAATCATTTTTAAGAAGTTGTTTGTAAAAGGTCGGCTTTACTCCCTCTTGCATATAGGGAATTAAGAAGCCATAGGTCTTATCATAGAGAAACCAATCATTTAAATCGGACATGTTAAACCTGTTAGATAGTCCTGCATAATAACAAATAAAATATTCAAGACCTTTAGATTTATGGATCGTCATCATTTTGACAGCGTTGGCGGCATCGTTGGTCACTGAGACTTTTAAGGCCAAATCATGTTCTAAGACCGTCTCCATATATTCCAAAAATTCTTCTACCCCATAACCTAATTCTTCTAGATTACGACTCATCTTTTTCAAATAATCAAAACGGAGCATGCGGTTTTCGACATCTCCTACGGTCGGAAGTTTCTGATAATAGTTGAATGTCTCTGCAATCTCCTCTAAAACCATCGCACAAGATTTGGTATCCATTTGATCGGCAATCGCTTTCGCTTTCTGATAAAGGGAACTTTCTTCATACGATTGATCTTTAAAATAAGTGAACAATTCTTGGTCACTATAACGAACCAAAAAACTGCGACCGACACTCATGAAGGCATAGCGAAAGGCATCGTCCAGTTGTCCTTTTTTAATCGATAGAATGAGTCTAAGACAATTCTTGAACATGGCTATATCTAACGAAGAGGCAATATTTTCATCTTTATAAAGCGCAAGCGGGACATTCTTGTATTCGAAGATTTTTTTATAGATGTCAAACTTCGTTGCTCGATCTAATAGAATGACAAAGTCGTCATAGCGAACGCTGCGAACTTTTCCCTCATCTTTATCATAGATGGGATAGTGTTCTTTTACTTTCTTTATAATATCTTCGACAATAATAAAAGCCTCATATTCATCCTCAGTAAATCCGTCTCCTTTTTCTTTAAGATAGTTATAGATTTCTAAGTTGTGATTCACATCGGTAGCTCCTTGTTCACTATAGGAAAGATTTCCAAAGATCATCTCGTGGGCATGCTTGTAATCGGCTCCCCCTAGCGCATCATCCATCAGGATATCGAAAATCAAATTGATGTCCTCTAACGTCTCTTTGCGGGAACGGAAATTTTTGTTGAGATCGATTTTTTTGCCACCTTGACTTTGGGCATAAGCATCATATTTTTCTTTAAAGATATAAGGATTGGCATTTCGAAAGCGATAGATGGACTGTTTGATATCGCCTACCATGTAGATATTGTCCTTACTAAATAGCGAGAGCAATTTTTCTTGAACATCGTTGGTATCTTGATACTCATCGACCAAAATTTCTTGAAAGCGCTCACGCATCTCTTTTTGAATTTCTGGGTAAGAGGCCACGATATCGATGGCCATCTTGGCAATATCGTTAAATTCATAGAGGTCTTGTTCTTGTTTATAACGCATTACTTCAGCATCTAGTTTTTCTAAAATTTCGATGATGAGTTCCACAAACTCTTGGGTAGACTGATACCCTGCTTTCATTTCGGCCGTGGATTCGTAAATAGCGACTTCCTGAATCGATTTGACTAATTCGCAGACGGCCTCTTTACTGGCTTTCGCTTCGAGTGTTCCATTTTTGGGTAAATTTGGTAATCGGATAGCAGAATGTAAGCGGATCTCTTCGTAGGTGGTGCTAGCAAGCAATGGCTTTAACATCTCCCTTAGTTTTTGAACATAATCTCCTTCCATTTCAGTCTCGAGTTTAAGAAGCAGCGGATTGATCGATGCCACTCGTTTCTTTAAATCATCGACAAAGCTCATGATTCCTTGATCGATGTACTCCGGTTGATAGTGGTTAGCAACATACTGCTCAAGATAAGTTTTCTTGTCATACCGCATATCGATGGCAAGATACATCGTATAAAGGGCTTGGCGAAGTGGTTCATCATCTTTGACAAAGAACGTGGAAACCAACTTCTGCCAACGGGCATCTTCTTTTTCATAATAAGAATCGAGAAGTGCGTCTAATCTTTTCTTTTTTTCAAGAATTAATAGTGTCTCTTCTGCAATCTGGACATCTTTTTTCAAATTTTTTAAATCATGGTATCGGCGAACGATCGATAGTGCGAAACTATCAAATGTGGTGATATAAGCTCCATCTAACAGATCCAATTCCCCTTTTAAAGATGGCTCTTTTAAGATGGCTTTACGAATGCGTTCTTTCATCTCTAAAGCAGCATTTTTGGTAAACGTCAACACCAATAATTGATCGATATGGATGCCTTGTTTTAATTTGCGAATGACGCGCTCGGTCAAAACGGCCGTCTTGCCACTTCCGGCGCCAGCACTGACGATGATATTGCTGCCGGTACTCTCGATCGCATCGAGTTGTTCTTTTGTCCAATTAGGCATGTTGTTCACCTGCTTTCAAAAAGGAAAGATCCTTCTCTTTTTCTATAAAAATGACATCTTCCTCTTGATGATAACAAAGATCTGCGAACGAACAATACTTACAACTGATGTTATCTTTTCCAATTTTTTTAGGATTGATTGGAAATTTTGCCTGAATGATCTCCTGCATCGTCTCCTTAATTTTTTGATCGACAAGGTCGACCATGGCTTCTACTTCTTCGCTAGATAACAGTTTGGTATAATGAGCAAAACCTTTGCTTGTCAGTTTCATTCCTTGAATCAAATCACTGTTTTCATAACTTTTATCAAACTGGGCCAAGACCGAAGGATCATCTGTACTATAACCACATAATTTGTAACGGTTTTGGCGATCGGTTTCAATCGCTTCTTTTTGATTATAAGATTGTTCATTGTGTAACACCTTTTCCAAATAAATTCCCGCGAAAGTTGGATTTGGAAAAAGATGGCTTTTGGTAACTAAATACCAATAGATGGGTAGTTGCATCCCGATCCCATAAGGCATCAAACTGATCGATGGCTCCATGGCTCCTGTTTTATAATCGATGAGCGCAACGAGGGTACGAGCGGATTCTCTTTGATAGAGGATCTTGTCGATCGTCCCTTTAAAGGTCACAGGGATCTCTTCTTCAAAAGTCAAATAAATCTCTTTTTCATAGAGCTCCTCACGAAAAGTTGTCAATGTTTTTTGCTGGGTCAACACTTCGATGGTCTCTTTGAGGGCATTTTTTAACTTTTTTAAGAAAAAGGCTTCTTCGACGGTACTTTCTCGTGATGCAATATAGTTTTGAAAGGCCTCATCTAAATTAAAATCGGCAAGAAAACACATCGACAACAGTTTATGATACAGATTGCCAATAAACGTCGAGAACGTCTCTGTAAAAGGATCTAAATGCAAAATATAGTTGATATAATAACGAAATCCGCAGAGATGATAGGTATTCATGCTCGTGTAAGAAAGTAAAAGTTTGTGGTGTATAAAGTCTAAAAAATCTTGATTGTCGATTCCTGTAAACTGATTTTGATAAGTGAGATAGGAAAACGTGGGCTCACTTTGATAAAGTTTCCCGATGTCCGGATCTGTTTCATGGGTTTTACGAAGATGATCTAGCAAAGTAGCTAAAGTAAGTTGATTTTTTAACCTTGAATAGCGATATTTTGGATACGTTCCATTTTCGATGCGTTCGATTTGTAATTCATCTAAAATACTGGATGGAAGGTATATCTGATAAGGGCTCTGTTTTTTGTAAGTCAAAACGACGTGTTCCATCGCATAAAGTTGTTTTATAACGAACTCTCGGCACAACTTATTTTTTTCTTCAGTAGTAGACAAGCAAACTTCGCCTTTGAGGGCATCGGTAATATAATCTTCATCTTTATAAAGCTTCGGAAATTCATTTTGATTGACGCCTAGGACAAAGACATAATCGTTTGGCTGTGGTAGGTAATCGTCGATCGATAAACATTGAATTAATTCTTCTGGGGTTGCTCCTTGCACTTTGACACTTTTCATTTGGTCGAGCAATAGTGCTGTTTTGGTGGTCTTAGAACAATCTAAGGTGTTTAATTTCTCTAAGATCGGTAACAAAGCTTCATGAAAGGAAACTTCCTCTTTATAAAGTTCGGTGATTTGATTATAACTTTCCCTAAAATCTTCCGTCTCGTCCCATAACGCAAGAAACTTCTTTCCATAAGGGGTACTATAAAGCGTGGGCGCTACCGGAGCAAGCGGGAGATGGTAAAAGTTAAAAATGCGTCGTAAGACATCGGTATAGTCATCACTTACTCCCAAAAGTTTTACTTGCGATAATTGAACGCCTTGCTTTACTAGTTCCAAAATAGAAACTGCTACAAAGTCGACTTCTTCTTCTAAGGTTTTCCAAGCATAGACCGGAAGAGAATGTTCTTTTATTTCTTCTTCGATCACGCAAACCAAAGTAATTTTACGGACTTCCTCCAAAGTCTCATGGATCCACTTGTCACACTCTGAATATCCATAGATAAGCACTTCGACTTGTTTTAGATAATAGGAAAAATAGACATCTTTTTGTAAAAGGCCTTGGCTTAACAATTCTTCTTTTAAAGCATTTAGTTTTGAAAGTTTGGGTGCTTGATATTCCTTCTTCGTCAAATAACGCATATTTTCAAGATAAACTTTACATACATCTAACTTATAGTGATAATGTTCCATCAAATAAGAACAGGCCGCAAGATCATACGAAAAATAAAAATGACCGAGAAACTCTTCTAGATCCATAAATTTGACTTGACAAAAGATCTGTTCTTGACTGATCGCTTTTAAAATCTTCTCTTTCATCGCATGCGGAGTAACAATTAAATATCGTTTTTCTTTTAAGTGCTCTAGTAACTTCATCTTATCACCTATAACTCAATTATACTATGAACAAAGCTTTTAGAGCAAAGAAAAAATGCTTATTCAGCATCTTTTGTCTCAATTACTTCTTTTCCTTTATAGAAACCGCACTTTTTACAAACACGATGTGGTTTCAATGGTTCACCACAGTTTGGACATTTTGTCGTTCCTGGTACTTCTAGTGCATTGTGACTTCTTCTTAGTCTCTTTCTTGTCTTACTAACTCTGTGAAATGGTACAGCAAACAATTGAATATTCAACTTCATCATACTTTCACTCCTCTCCAAATTCTTTTAATAGATCACTGAAGGGATTGTTCTCTTTGGGAACATTGTCTTCACTCAACAGTTTCCAGCCATCCCCGTGAAATTTACTGAGATCCTCTACCTTAGTAAATTTTAGGGGAATCTCCAAGACAATATTTTCCCACAAAATCTCCATAAGATCAAGAGTATTTTCATCAATTTTGTCATTTTCGTCAATTATTTTGTCAATTTCGAACGAAAATGGGTAATTTACTTCTTCTAAAGAAATAGAATCCGAAAGAATCATATCTCCTTTTACCGTACATTGTAATACATCTTCCATGGTACTGTTTCTGGTAATTTCTCCTTGTACTTTAACGTCATCGAGTCTTAATAAATCTGTATTCTCTAATTGTTCTTTTGGAAAAGATACAAGAAGATCTAAAGGTATTTTATGATCAACACCACTATGTAAAGCGCTCAAATCGATATTCATCTGTTTCACCTCGCCTAAATTATACCTTAGATTTAGCTGTTATGCAACTGCATTGATTTGACAAAATAGTCAAAAAGTGGTAAAATACAGGCAATTTTAAGGGGGTCTATAAATGAGTAAAAGAAATAAAAGTGATATTACTGAAAACTTAGAAGAATTACGTGCTACTTTGGATCATGCTGTTACACTTTATAACAGTATCAGTCCTAAGGCAAAAGTAACATTAAAAGAAGATACAAGAGCAACAAACAATATGTTTGTCTGCACCTATGATGATGACAAAGTGGGGTTATTCCGTCGTGAGGAAGTTTGCTATTACCCTTTTTTCTGGGATAATGATGTATATGATACAAACTTGGTATATTTTGGCATCGATTCCGACTATATTGGTTCTAAAAGAATTCATGAATTTAGAAATGCTTGCAATCGGTGGAATGACGTTGGTTATCTAGTAACAGACAATGAAAAATCATATATTACGAATTGCAAAATGACGAATGCTGTCCCTTTTGATCTTGTCCGCCTTATCATGTATAGAGAAGGAAAACTTCAATCTTATCAAGTAGGAACCGCTACAGATCGTGAACTTATCGATGTGCTTAGTTATGCATCGGATCATTTTGTGAAAGAGAAAGATAAACAAAAAGAAAAGAAATAGTGAATGCAAGATTACTTCTTTGAAAGTAATCTTTTTTGTTCGACAAAGCTCTATTTTTCGATTATAATAGGCATAGAAAGAAGGGAAAAAGATGAAGGCCGTAGGGATCGTTGCAGAATACAATCCATTTCACAATGGACATCTGTATCATTTAAATAAAGTGAAGGAACTGTTTCCGAACGAAGTTGTCGTGTTAATACTTTCAGGACACTTCTTGGAGCGAGGAACTCCTAGTATCATCGATAAATGGAAACGTACTCAAGTGGCACTTACGTATGGTGTGGATCTCGTTGTAGAACTCCCCTTCCCGTTTGCTTGCCAGAGTGCGGACTTCTTTGCCAAAGGTGCGATCAGCCTACTCGATCATTTAAAAGTTTCCCATTTTGTCTTTGGCAGCGAAAGTAACGATTTAGAATCCATTCAAGTATTGGTAGATACCCAATTAGAGCATCCTGAATTTTCTACTCTTGCCAGCATCTATCTCAAGTCTGGAGAAAACTACCCTACCGCTCTATCAAAAGCACTTTTCGATCTTACAGGAAAGCGCGTTAACTTACCAAATGACCTCTTGGCAATCAGTTATTTAAAAGAAATCAAGCAACAAAACAGCAATATTGAGCCGCATTCTATACAAAGAACCAATGCTTATCATGATCAGAAACTCTCCTCTTCCATCAGCAGTGCTACTGCAATTCGTGAGGCTTTAAAACAAGGCCAATCGATCAAAAAATTTGTTCCTAAAGAAAGCTTCGCTACTTTACAAGAAGATCTTCATTTTGAAGAGGACTATTTTCCTTTCTTAAAATACAAGATTATGACTTCTCAAGATTTATCTATCTACCAAGGAGTCGACGAAGGAATTGAACATCGATTAAAAAAAGAAATCGTTACTGCCACCAGTTGGGAAGACTTGATTTTAAAGATTAAAACCAAACGGTATACTTACAATAAGATCAGCCGGATGCTTACTCATATTTTATGCAACTTCACTAAAGAAGAAGCCCAAAAGATGCAAGAAATTTCGTATATCCGCATACTGGGATTTAATGACTTGGGTCGTAAATATTTAAATCAAATCAAAAAAGAGGTATCAATCCCTCTTGTCACGAAGTTCAAGCGGGAACAAGATCCCATGCTTGACTTGGAACAACGAATCAGTTCTATCTATGCGTTACCTATCAAAGATGAAAAAAAGAAGATCCACTTGATCGAGGAAGAATACAAACATCGTCCTAATCTGTGATCTTCTTTTTTTTATAATTCTTCAATTTTCATCAAGTTGGTCTTTGCTTGTTTGCCGATTGGGAAACCACCCATGATGATGATCATATCGCCATCATTTAGCGAAAGTTCTTCCTTGACGCGTTCCTTGACACCGTTCATGATTTCATCGGTACTCTTATAGATGGGTACGATGATGGGGTAAACTCCCCAGTTGAGCGCTAAAC
>CANPXY010000037.1 GCA_947587115.1 uncultured Bacilli bacterium | reverse complement strand
TTATAACAGAAGATCGACTATATTTATTCGCAGTGGGAGAGATTTATCAGGACATTGATGCTAGTATAGTCACTGAGCGTGATACAGCGCCAACGGCAACAAGGCAACTCGACTATTATCGTGAACAAGGAGTGACAACAACTTCTTATTCAGCTGCCAGTAAAAGTGAGCGTGGTTATACTAGTAAGCACTATTGGTGGTTGCGCACTGCTCGTCATGATGGTGAATGGTGGTATACTACCGTAAATGTAAGTGGTTCTCTGGCAGGTGCTGGTGTTGGTGATACCATTGCCGGAGTTTCTCCAGCTTTTAGAATTGGTTAAGCTTAAATATAAGATTTTTTAGGAAGCGACAGTTCAATCGCTTCTTTTTTTATTCAACAAAAAAATTGCCTAAGCAGCAATTTTTTCATCTTTTCTTAAAGTTCTTTTTTCTCTTGCAGTAATTCTAACTTTGGTGCCATCTTCTAAAGTATGTACTTGTAGATTTAACTTTCTTGCTCTTTTATGAGTGTTTAACGCATGAGAACGATCGTTTCCTTTTAAAGGTTTTTTACTAGTAACTTTGATTGCCATTTGCTTTCCTCCTTCAGCACTTTTTCTAACGCTAATAACTTTACCATAGAATTCCTCCAAAGTCAAATATTTTACATATTTATTTTTATTAAATTGTGTTAAAATAAAATCAGGAAGGAGGGTTCTTATGTATATACCATTATATGTCAAAACAAATTATTCCTTGCTTTCAAGTTTAATTACGATCGATGATTTGCTTGCATTTTGTCAAAAAAACAATTGGACTACTCTTCCTATTACAGATAACAACATGTATGGGGCGATGGAATTTTTTCATAAATGTCAAAAGAACAACATCAAACCCGTACTTGGACTCGAACTCAATTTAGAAGAAGGGCCGTTGTTACTTTATGCCAAAAATTATATCGGGTATCAGACGCTGATTCAACTTACAACCATTCAAAGCGAACGAAAAGTAGAACTTGCGGATTTTACCGATCGAAATCAGGAAGTAATTGCAGTTGTTCCAGAAATGAACACTTCTTTATTTCAATCACTTGAAAAAATATTTGAAGATTTATATCTTGGTATTTCTACTTCGATAGAGGAAGAACAAGCGAAAGAATATACAGAAAAACTTGTCTATGTCAAAAAGGCGCTTTATATCAAACCAGAAGAAAAAGAATATTTGGATTATCTATATATGATTAAAGAAGGAAAGACTGTAGCAGATGAGATTCCTCTAGTAGAAGAAGATTTTTCTTTAACCAGCCCCCCGCCACGTAATCTATCTAACAAAGTGCTCTACCAAAGTCAAGCCATTTTAGATGCTTGCAACGTTGAATTTCCAAAACCAGAATTGCATCTTCCCAAATATCCTTGTGAAAATGGAATGAATGAAGATCAATATCTAATGGAGCTAAGCAAAGCAGGCTTACTGCGTCGTCTTTCCAATCAAGTTCCAGAAGCCTACCAGAAACGTCTTTATTATGAGTTAGATATTATCAGACGAATGGGATTTTCTAACTACTTTTTAGTAGTCTATGACTTTATCAAATATGCGAAAAAGAAAAAGATCTTAGTCGGTCCAGGTAGAGGAAGTGCAGCAGGATCGCTCGTATCTTATTCCTTAGGGATTACCGATATTGATCCGTTGAAATATAATTTGTTGTTTGAACGTTTTTTAAATCCAGAACGTGTGACGATGCCTGATATCGATACCGATTTCCCCGATGCTTATCGCGATGAGATTATTCAATATGTAATTTCAAAATATGGTTTAAAAAATGTGGCAGGGATCATTACCTTTGGTACTTTAGGAGTAAAGCAAGCGATTCGCGATGTCTCTAGAGTTTTAAATATTCCGCTCTATAAAGTGGATGCCTTATGTAAACTGATTCCTACGGTTACTCATAAAAAATTATCTGATTTCTATCAACAAGATGCTGCCTTTCGAGCTAAGATTGACAATGATGCGAGCTTATTGAAGATGTATCAGATTGCTAGTGTCATCGAAGGCTTTCCAAGGCACACCTCGATTCATGCTGCTGGGATTGTCATGTGTGAAGAGCCCTTGGATCATTTTATTCCATTAGAGAAGAGCGATACGATGTACTTGTCTGGCTTTTCGATGGAATACCTAGAAGAGCTAGGACTTTTAAAAATGGATTTTTTGGGTTTAAAAAATTTGACGACGATCATGAACATTCTACAAGATATCGAAAAAAACACCCAAGTTGCACTGGACTTCAACAAGATTCCTATGAATGATGAAGAGGCTCTTCATATTTTTACAACAGCCGATACCAGTGGAATTTTCCAATTTGAATCTGCGGGCATGCGCAACTTTTTACGTAAATTAAAGCCGACCACTTTTGAAGATATCTTTGCTGCGATTGCCTTGTTCCGACCAGGTCCAGCAGTCAACATTGATTCTTATATTCGAAGAAAACATGGGCAAGAGGCGATTACCTATCTAGATCCCGTATTGAAACCGATTCTTGAAAATACTTATGGGATCTTGATCTACCAGGAACAGATTATGCAAGTGGCCAATGTTTTGGCTGGTTACTCTTTAGGAGAAGCCGATATTTTAAGACGTGCTATGAGTAAAAAGAAAGTCGATCTGATCAAAAATGAAGAAGAGAAATTTGTAAAACAGAGCATCGAACGTGGACATGAAGAGTCCACGGTACGATCCATCTTTCAGTTGATCTTGAACTTTGCTGGCTATGGGTTCAATCGTTCCCATTCCGTAGCCTATGCAATTATCGCTTACAAGATGGCTTATTTGAAAGCAAAGTATCCTAAATATTTCTTTGGTGGCCTACTTTCTAGTGTCATTGGTAGCGATATCAAGACGAAAGAATATTTAAAAGAGGCCAAGGCCAATCATATTACGGTCTTAAAGCCCAATATCAAAGAAAGTGGCGTTACATTTGTTGTCAAAGACGAGGGGATTTTATTTCCACTTTCCAATATTCGTGGTATTGGTCTTGTCGCAGGCAATGAGATTATGAAAGAACGTGCGAAAGCGCCTTTTACCGATCTATTTGATACCGTCAGCAGGATCTATTCACGAAACGTTGGCAAAAAGAATCTTGAGGCACTCATCTTATCAGATAGTTTTGCTTGCTTTGGCTATAATAAGCGCACTTTAATTGAAAATCTTGACAATTTGATCAATTATGCGGAACTTACAAAAGATCTCGATCCATCATTGGTCATGAAACCTGAGATCGAAGTGGTCGATGAGTATCCGAAAGAGGTCCTTCTACAACAAGAAAAAGAATTGTTTGGCTTCTATATGACGGCTCATCCAGTAACTGCCTATTTAGCAAAGGAAGAAGCCCCGACCTTCTTAAACGAATTTACCCAAAACTTTGGTAAGAAAGTGACCGTTTTAGCGCTTGTAGATAACATCAAGAAGATTCAAACTAAAAATCAAGAGACCATGGCCTTCATCACAGGTAGTGATGAGACGACGAGCGCGGATATTGTCTTGTTCCCAAAGATCTATCAGATGTATGATACCATTCAAGTAGGAGATATTCTCAAAATTACAGGAATTATCGAACGCCGTTTAGATAAAGAACAACTGGTAGCGAAAAAAATTGAATGGCTCTCTCGCAAAGAAGAGGAACAAAATTTATAGAAAAACGAGTTTTTCGTTTTTTTTCTTTGTGATATAATATTCCTGGTGATGGTGATGAAGAAAGATCAGATCTATTGGTTGAGTTTATTAGGGCTTATATTGGACCAGCTCATAAAGCGCTTTGTTACAAAGCATTTGCTCCTTGGCAAAGTGGTGTCGATCATTCCCAATTTTTTTGCGCTTCGCTATGTTCAAAATACGGGAGCAGCTTGGGGAATTTTTGGTGATAGCGCCTTACTTCTTTCGATCGTCAGTGCCATCTTTTTGATCATCCTAAATCTTTATTTAAGCAAAGAGACCCATTTCACGAAACAATCCATCATTGGTTACGGTCTGTTGATCGGAGGGGTCTTAGGAAATTTGGTCGATCGGATTTTACATGGGTATGTCATTGACTTTTTAGATTTTAATATCATCAACTATAATTTTCCGACCTTTAATTTTGCGGACATTCTGATTGTTGTTGGAGTGTTTTTGATCATAATAGAAATAGTGCGAGGTGAAATCAGTGGAAATCGAAGTAGAAAAAGAACTCGTTCGCTTGGACCAATATCTAAGTGAATCTTTAGAAATGACGCGAAGTAAAGTTCAAAAATTGATCAAAGATGGTCAAGTGCAAGTCAACGGCCAGAAAGAAAAAGCGAGTTATCTAGTCCACGTTCAAGATCTCATCACAGTTCAAGGAGATCTAGTCGAAAATATGGATCTTGAAAAAGAAAATATTCCGTTAAACATCGTCTATGAAGATGAGGATCTACTAGTGATCGATAAAGCAAGTGGCATGGTCGTTCATCCAGCTCCAGGGAATTATCATCATACGTTGGTAAACGCCCTTTTATATCACTTTGATTTGAAAAGTGGAAGTGATCCCATCCGACCTGGAATTGTCCATCGTCTCGATAAAGACACGAGCGGCCTCATGTTGGTTGCAAAAAACGATTGGACCCATGATCGTTTAGCGACGATGATCAAAAACAAAGAAGTAATCCGCAAGTATTTAGCGTTAGTCGAAGGAGTAATCATGCATGAGACGGGGACGATTGATGCTCCGATTGGACGAGACCCCGTGCATCGAAAAAAGATGATGGTTACCGATATCAACAGTAAAGAGGCTCGGACGCATTTTAAAGTGCTGAAACGATATTCGAACTATACGTTGATCGAATGTCAGCTAGAAACAGGAAGAACACATCAAATTCGTGTTCATATGGCGTATATTGGACATCCAGTAGTCAATGATCCAATTTATGGCAAAAGTAAAAAAGCAACCGCTTTTGGGCAGTTGCTCCATTCCAAATATCTTTCATTTACGCATCCACGAACACAAAAAACGCTCGCCTTCGAAAGTGATCCTCCAAAAGAATTTGTGGACTTCCTTGATCAAATCTAAATATTCAAGATATAAGTTGTAAGAGCTAATATGGTCGCAAAAAGACCCCACAAGATGTAAAGATTCAAAAAATTACTACTTTTCTCGTTCAATTTAGAAGTCTCTTCGTATAAAAATAGACTGCTTACAAAAGTTCCAACGGTAGCTACAAATCCCAAAAACGTACTTTGTAGGCCGAAGAATAAAAAAGGAAAAGACTGATTCCACAAGTAGTTGATCACAAGTGTACGTTTATAACTTTTAGGAAGATTTTTAAACCCATACATTTTTATTAATTGATAGATGCTAATAGAAATCAAAATATAGACGATGGTCCAGACAATTCCAAATAGAAATCTCGGTGGAGCAAAGAAGGGTAGCGAGAGACTGTTATAAAAAGTGTAGTCAAAGCGAAATAGGGAAGAGAAAAACCAAGGAAGTAGAATTCCTAGAAATAATAAAATATTTTTAATCATATCACACCTCTTTCCATATTTTATGTTTTAAGTTATAATAATAGTATTGATTAAAGGAGAAAAAACAAATCATGGATGAAGAAACATTAGATAGAAAAAATTTAATTACAATGAAGTTGCTCCATTATTTCATTACGGAAAAGAATTATAATCCGATCATATTGCAGGGTGTAGAAAATGAAATATGGTTAGAAAATCTAAATGAGAATTACAAGATTGTGCGCATTGTTTCTAATTATATTCATAACAACGAACAATTCGAGTTCGATCTTTTCAAAACCAAACGGATTGTCAAAAAAATCAAGGCTAAAACGTTATCGATGCATCTTAATACCCTCAGCATCTTTATGGATCTAGGGGATTATGTAGATATGGAATCTGTCAAAGATATCGACTGTGTCAAAATTTATGACGAACAAGATTTAGGAAAGAGCGAGGAAATCAAGCATAATTTCCCAGATATGATGAAAAAACTTGTCTATTGTGAAGATGGTATGCAGTTGTTTTTCAAGATCACTACTGACATTAATGAACACAATAAACACGATTCAGAAAAAATGGAAGAAGTATTCAAACCGAAAAAACCCATCGTCACTTATCTTTTGATTGCACTCAATGTTCTTTTCTATATTGGCCCTGTATTGTTTGGAAAGTATGAACAATTTTTAGATTTATTCTGTATTCATGGTCCAAGTATTCGTATCTTAGGCGAATATTATCGATTGTTTACGGGTGCTTTTCTCCATGGAGGTATTTTCCATTTGCTATTTAACTGCTATGCACTATTTATTATCGGTAGTCAATTGGAAAGTTTTCTAGGGAAAGCCAAATATTTTGCCATCTATTTGTATAGTATTTTGACCGCCGGTTTGTTATCGATCATTTTTAGTGGTAATACAGCTTCGGTTGGAGCAAGTGGAGCCATCTTTGGGTTGATGGGAGGACTTTTATATTTCGGTTATCATTACCGTGTCTATCTTGGAAATGTTGTAAAAAGTCAGATTATTCCTTTGATTGTTCTTAATTTGGTCTTTGGCTTCATCATGCCGGGAATTGATAACGCTGCCCACATCGGAGGTTTGATCGGTGGTATATTGATGACGATGTCCCTAGGGGTCAAATATAAAAGTACCAAGTTTGAACAGACAAATGCTTGGATTGTAACAATTTTATTTACACTATTTTTACTTTACATGGCATTAGTTTATATTCATTAAAAATACTAGAAAGTACTCGTTCAATAAGAAACAGTGCTTTTGGTAGTGGCAACTCTATACATGAATTGATTATTTCTGAAGGTGTAGAAGAAATAGGTGGTTTGTTTTTATGACATTCACTGAGAACCTTAAGATAAAAGATCTTCGGATCTTTTTCTTTTTTGATTTCCTTAAAACATACCTTGCATAAGTAATCAAACAATGTTAAAATATAGACAGAAATATTATAGTCAGTGAGGTGATTCAATGGGACAGAATACGACACATCTATACAGTATCGATGAGTTTAATACAGAGTTTGTCCGAGAAACTTTGAAGGAAGTATATGATGCTTTAGAAGAGCGTGGATATAATCCCATCAATCAGATGGTAGGATACTTGATCAGTGGCGATCCAGGATATATCTCTAGTCACAAAGAAGCCCGCAACAAAATCACACGCTTAGATCGTTCAAAGATTATCGAAGTATTGTTGAAGGAATTTCAAAAAAATCAATAATGCGTTACTTAGGATTAGATTTGGGATCTAAAACTTTAGGGGTTGCAATCAGTGATCCGACCGGGTTAATTGCAAGTACCTACAAGACGATCCGTCATGATGAAGAGTATGAACGATTACTAGAAGAAGTTCGTCAAATTGTTCAAGTGGAAGCAATTGATGAAATTGTCTTAGGACTACCAAAACACATGAACAACGATATTGGCGAAAAAGGGAATTTAAGTATTTGGTTCAAAGAACAACTCGAAAATACGCTTTCACTTCCTGTGCACCTAGAAGATGAACGCCTTACGACTCGACAGGCCGAAACAATTTTAATTGAAAATCATACGACGAGAAAAAAAAGAAAAAAAGTCATCGATCAGATGGCAGCGACTATAATATTACAAAGTTATTTAGATAAAAAAAGGAGAGTATAAAATGGAAAAGAATACATTTACAGTTTTAGGAGATGACGGAAAAGAAATTACCTGTCATGTACTATTTACATTTGAAAGTGATGAAACAAAAAAGAATTATATTGTCTATACCGATAACTCAAAGGATAGTCAAGGAAACACGCAAGTATTTGCATCGATTTTCGATCCTAACGATCCTGAAACGAAACTAGAGCCCATTGAGACAGACAAAGAGTGGAAGATCATTGAGACAATTCTCACCACTCTTCAAGAGGAAGTTCAAAAGCAAAACAAAGAAGAAAGTGACGAGCAGTAAGCTCGTTCTTTGTTCTAGAGGAAATGCAGTATGAAGTTGAAGTTAAAGAAAAAAGTTCGAAATACCATCATCATCATTCCCATTGCTTTAATAGCACTTTTAGGAATCCTTTTTCTAGTTTATCAATATCAGTTAAGTCCGATCAGCAAGAATGATGATGCCGTGATCGTTGAGATTCCAGCGGGGACTAATACAGAGGAAATAGGCACGATCCTTTCCAAAAATCATCTTATTCGTTCTAAAAACTTTTTTGTACTTTATTTAAAGTTGAATAAAATTAACACCATCAAAGCTTCGACCTACGAGCTTAATGAGAACATGAGCTTGCCAGAGATTGTCAAGATCATCAGCAAGGGCAACAGCTATAATCCGGATGCGATTACGATCACGTTTAAAGAAGGATTAAATGTTCGCCAGATTGCCCAATTAATCGCCGATACTACCAATCATTCTTATGAAGAAGTGATGACGGTGATGCAAGATGGAGATTTTATTGACCGGATGATTGATGAGTACTGGTTTTTGACGGACGAGATCAAAAATAGTGATATTTACTATCCATTAGAAGGCTATTTATTTCCGAATACATATCAGTTTATGAACAAAGAAGTCTCTATTGAAGAGATCATTACGACGATGTTGGATGAGATGGATCAAGTCTTGACGGAGGATCAAAAGGAAATTTCGAAGAGTAATTTATCGATTCACGAATTGCTTACTTTAGCGTCGATTGTCGAATTAGAAGGGGTAGGAGATACGGACCGAGACATGATTGCAGGAGTGTTCTATAATCGCCTTGCGGCGGGATGGTCTTTAGGAAGCGATGTGACTGCTTGTTATGCTTTCCAAGTAAATATCGACGAATGTAACGATGATGTTGACTATACAAAATATAATCCGTATAATACTAGGAGTAGCGCCATGGCGGGGAAACTTCCTGTTGGACCTATTTGTAATCCATCAAAAAATAGCATCTTAGGAAGTATCAGTCCCAAAGAACATGACTACTACTATTTTGTCGCTGACAAATATAAAAAGGTGTACTTTACAAAGACAGAACAAGAACATCAACAAAAAATAGCGGAAATTAAAAAGCGAGGAGATTGGCCGTGGTAGGAAACATATACAGTGAAATTAGAGAGATTAAATCATATGCTTTAGATCATAAAATACCCATTATGGTGGATGAAGGAATCGATTTTTTGACAACGTTTGTCATCAAACATCAAATCAAGAATGTCTTAGAAATTGGAACTGCCATTGGCTACTCTGCGATTATGATGGCGCTTGCGAATCCCAACTTAAAAGTCACTTCGATCGAACGAGATAAGGAACGCTATCTCGAAGCCCTAAAGAATATCAAAAAATTAAATTTGGAAAATCGCATTACACTCATTTTCAAAGATGCCTTAGATGTCAAACTAAATGATACATTCGATTTGATCTTTATCGATGCCGCCAAAGGACAGAACATCCATTTCTTTGAAAATTTCGAAAAAAATTTACAAAATCATGGGTATATCATTACCGACAACATCGATTTTCATGGCTATGTTGCCAAAGAAGAAAGTGAAATCAAAAGTCACAATCTAAGAGCTCTCGTTCGTAAGATCAAGCAGTATATTACCTTCTTGAAAGAAAACGAAGCGTATCATACGACGTTTTATAAGACTGGCGATGGGATTGCAGTCAGTGAGCGGCAATCATAAAAAGGAAGAAGATCTCTTTCTTTTTTTTGGCCTTTGCGGTAAAATATAAGCGAAAGAAGTGAGACTATGAAGTTGATTGTACAACCAGCTACCAAAAATTACGATGATTATCTAGCATCCTCATCTGGTTTTCTTTTTGGGCTCAAAAACTTTAGTAGTGGTCTATCTTGTACTCTTTCCCTAGAAGAAATTGAACGCATCAAAACGAAATATCCTACCCAAGAGATCTTTGTAGCGATCAACAAGATGATCTATGATGAGGAATTAGATCAATTAAAAGCAGCTTTAATCAAGTTAGATCAACTTAAAATTACAGGTGTTTTCTTTTATGATTTGGCCGTCTTAGCCTTAAAGCAAGAACTTGGGTTACAAGTTGACTTAGTTTGGAATAATACCCACATGGTGACCAATGCCAATACTTGTAACTACTATGTAAAGCAAGGAGTCAAATATGGTTTGTTATCAAGTGAAATTACTCTTGATGAAATGGTCGAAATCAACAACAAAACAACGATGCAATGCATGGTGCTTTTGGTAGGGTATCCAATTGTGGCTTTGTCTAAAAGACGCCTTTTAAGTAATTTTTATCACTTTTTAGGTAAAGAAAAAAAATCAACGTTACGTATTCAAGAACCGATTACCCATCAAGAATATGAGTTGAAGGAAGATCAAGATGGAACTAGTTTTTATTTTCATCAGTTGCTCAATGGTTCAAAAGCAACTTTGACGTTGTTAAAAAATGATTTTGCATATGGCATTTTGAATGAAGAAGATCTACCCCATGAATTATTTTTATCTATACTCAAAAGTTTTAAAGAAGTAAAAAACCTTGATCGACAACAAGAAGAAGCTTGGCTTAAGAAGATCGCTGATCAGCTTGGCAGCGACTATACGGGCTTCTTCTATCAAAAGACCATTTATAAGGTGAAGAAAAATGAAGAAAATTGAATTATTAGCGCCTGCCGGAGATCTTGAACGTTTGAAGGTGACGTTGCTCTATGGTGCAGATGCCGTCTATATTGGTGGCCAAGAATATAGCCTTCGGGCCAATGCCAATAACTTTTCTCTTGAACAGATTCAAGAAGGTTGTCGTTTTGCACATCGTTTGGGGAAAAAAGTATATTTGGCGGTCAATATCGTATTCCATGAA
>CANPXY010000036.1 GCA_947587115.1 uncultured Bacilli bacterium | reverse complement strand
ATTTACTTGTAGTGCACATAAATTTTTTGGCTTAAAAGGTGTAGGTTGTCTTGTTAAAAAAGCCAAGCTTGCTCTTGTACCCTTGATCCATGGCGGCAAAAGTCAGACGATCTATCGGAGTGGAACGCCAGCAGTGCCACTCATCGTCAGCATGGCCAAAGCGTTGCGCTTGGCCCTAGAACACCATCAAGAAAAATACGAGACGGTCCAACACTTAAACCATTTTTTAAGAGAAGAGTTGAGTAAAATCGATGGAGTCGTGATCAATAGCGATGAGCATTGTTCTCCTTATATTCTAAATATCAGTGTCTTGGGAATTAAACCCGAGACCATGATCCATGCTTTAGAAGAAGAGGACATATATCTTTCATCGAAGACTGCCTGTTCCAAAAATGAAGTCGCATCTCCTACATTAGAGGCAATGGGAAAACCCAAAGAGGTTACGACGACTTCCTTACGTATCAGTCTATCTTGGATGACGACGAAAGAAGAACTACAACAATTTTTAAAAATTTTTAAAAAATGTCATGATGCATTAAATTTTAGAAAGGGGAAATACTAATATGGAACGTGTGATCTTGATCAAGTATGGAGAATTGACGACTAAAAAAGGAAATCGCAACTTTTTTGTTAAAACATTGTATGAAAACATTAGACACAAACTTCAAAAATATCACGTGAACATTGTCAAAGAGCCCGCACGTATGTTTATCGAATTTGATGAAAGCGAACTCGAGGAAATACTAGAGACGATCAATCACATCTTTGGTATTCATATGTATCATGTGGCCTACAAAGTACCGACAGATCTATCCGTGATCAAAGAAGAAGTCATTAAAATTTTAAAAAATGAAAATTTTAAAACTTTTAAAGTCGAAACCAAGCGCAGTGATAAGAGTTTTCCTATTAAAAGTTTAGAGATGAATCCTCTTTTAGGAGGAGAAATTTTAAAAACTATCAAAGATGTTGCGGTCGACGTTCACGATCCAGATCTTCTTCTTCATTTAGAGATTCGTCCCCATTTTTCATATATTTATACCAATGCTTATCACGGTTTAGGTGGCTATCCGGTAGGAACACAGCCAAGAGGAATGTTGATGTTAAGTGGGGGAATTGATTCTCCAGTCGCAGGCTATCTTGCTCTAAAACGTGGAATTAAGTTGGATGCAGTTTATTTTGAAGCAATTCCACATACCAGTATCGAAGCTCGAAATAAAGTGCTCGATCTTGCCAAAAAACTAGTAAATTATACGGATGAAATCGTCGTTCACATCGTACCTTTTACCAAAATTCAAGAGACGATCTACAAAGAGTCCAATCCTGCTTATTGTATTACCATCATGCGTCGGATGATGTATCGTATTATGGAACGTCTTGCTTTGAAAAGAAAAGCCAAAGCGATAATCAATGGCGAGTCGATTGGCCAAGTTGCTAGTCAGACCTTAAACAGTATGGCGGTCATCAACGAAGTGACCTCTATGCCCGTGATTCGTCCTGTCGCTTGCCTTGATAAACTAGAAATCATCGAACTTGCAAAGGCAATCGATACGTACGATATTAGTATTTTACCTTTTGAAGATTGCTGCACCATCTTTGTACCGAAACATCCGGTTATCAACCCAAGTTTAGAAGAATGCTTAAAAATTGAAAAACGTTTTGATTTTAAAAAATTAATTGATGAAACACTAGATGAAATCAAGACCATTAAGATCAGTGATTTGCAAGAGACAGAGCAAAAATATCAAGAGTTGTTATAGATAGGTATAAATTACCAATCTCAAAAATGTATGATTCAGGTAAATTTTCACACTCTATAAATGTATAGGAGGTGAAAACAATGAATAACAATTCAAACAACTCTTCAATGAAAATGAGAGTACCAGGAGCTAAACAAGCTATCGAAAAAATGAAATACGAAATCGCTAACGAATTTGGTGTTACTTTAGGAGCTGATACAACTGCTCGTGCTAACGGATCAGTTGGTGGTGAAATCACTAGACGTTTAGTTCAAAACGGAATGAATCAAATCAGTGGAAGTTATAATAATAAGTAATTGCGTTATAACGAAAAAGACAGGATCTCCTGTCTTTTGTTTATGTGAGTAAATTTATTTTGAGTATACCTTTTCTTTTTCCTTATCGACGATGAAGGCGTCTTTTAAATCGATCAATTCATCTAAGTAAGGCACGGTCGCCGAAAAAGCGCGCCGTGTATTAAGAAAAGATTTTACATAAGGTTGCGCATTTTTTAAAGTCGCTGAATTTTTAGCGAGACGATAGTAGGAACTCGTAGAAATTGTTTGAATCTCTTTTCCATAGAGTAGATAGAAAAAGGAAAGCAACATGGAAATACGATCCAAATTGTCAGAGACTTCAAATTGCTCCTGTCGATAATCGACCATGAATCGTTTCAAGAGCAAAGAGATGTAAGTTCCCCGATGATTTTGGTAACTACAACTATCAAAATCACAGAAAAAAGGTCCCATTTCATTGACTAAGATATTTTCAAAACTCAAATCGGTATAGATGATTCCCGCTTGATGAAAAGTTCTTAAAATTTTGCTAGCTTCTACTAACGTAGGTAAGAGTTTAGAAGAGTCGACAAAGCGCCCTTCAAATTGGGTAGAAAGAGGAATACTATTAGGTAATTCCTTCATACGATAGACTTCCAAAGTGTCATTGTCCATGATGAGTGCTTCAGGAAGGATTGCTCGATCGATTTGAATGCCATCCATGTCCATAAACTTATGATATAAAGCATCTTTTTCACTTTTAGAAAACTCAGTTAGAAATTTATAGATGGAAGATGTGGCAGGATCTTTGTAGATGATGCTGGTACTTCCTTGATGGGGAAGTTCTTTTAATTCCTGCCAATTGATATCAGAGATTTTGAGTTTTTCCATAATATCCCCCTTTTTATGCTTGTATATTGTATCACAAAAAGTAGATTTTTACAATGTTTTAAAACATTTTCTAGGAAAAAGCGGCCGTTTCGTGTATAATAGTAATAGAATTATTAGAAAGAGGTTATTTTATTATGAAAATCATGTCAATTAATGCAGGAAGTAGTTCTTTGAAGTTCAGTTTGTTTGATATGACGAACGAAGAAGTGCTTGCCAGTGGGCTATTTGAACGAATTGGAATAGAAGGAAGCTGTTATACGATCAAGTATAATGGAGAAAAGTTGAAACAAGAAATCGAGCTTCCAGACCATTCCGTTGCTGTATCGATTCTTTTAGAAAAATTGGTAGAGCTTGGAATTATTGCTTCCCTAGAGGAAATTGATGGTGTTGGACATCGCGTGGTAAGTGGTGGAGATCTATATAAAGAATCTGTGTTGATCAACGACAAAGTCATTCAAGATTTGATCGATTTAAAAGATTATGCACCACTTCATAACCCTGCGCACGTCCTTGGAATCAATGCTTTTAAAGAAGTGCTTCCCAATACGCCGATGATCGCTGTATTCGATACCGCTTTCCATCAGACGATGGACGAAGTAAGTTATTTATATCCAGTTCCATACAGTTGGTATCAGGATTACAAAGTACGTAAATATGGTGCACACGGAACCTCCCATCGCTATATCGCATCGACCATTGAAAAAGAATTGGGTCGCAAAGATTTACGAATTATCAGCTGTCACTTGGGTAACGGTGGAAGTATTACCGCCATCAAAGATGGCAAGAGTGTGGATACGTCCATGGGCTTTACACCACTTGCTGGAATCATGATGGGCACACGTTCTGGAGATATTGATGCTTCTATCATTCCGTTCATCATGGAAAAGGAAGGCAAAAATGCCAGTGAAGTGATCGACGATCTCAATAAAAAGTCTGGATTCCTTGGACTCAGTCAATTGAGCAGTGATTCAAGAGATATTGAAAAAGGTGTGTTAGAAGGAAATAAAAATTGTATTTTAGCAGAACAGAAATACATCCGTACCGTAGTCAATTATATTGCAAATTACTATGTCTTACTAGGCGGCTGTGACGTTTTAGTATTTACCGCTGGAATTGGTGAAAACAGCAGTTCTACACGTCTTAAAATCGTTGAAAAACTTGCTTGCCTTGGCTTCGACTTGGATGTAGAAGCTAATCAAGTAAGGGGAGAACTTAGAAAGATTAGTTCTAAAAACTCTAAATCGCTCATCTATGTTGTACCAACCGATGAAGAACTTATGATTGCTCGTGATACTTTAGAAATTATAAATAGATAGGATGATACTATGTATAAGAAGATTTATCGGGCCATCAAGAAGTATCCCAACATTGTAATTGCTCGTCACATTGGGGTAGATCCCGATGCCATGGCCAGTCAAATTGCTTTAAAAGAAGCAATAGAGCTTACTTTTCCAACCAAACATGTATATGCAGTTGGAAATGGAAGTGTCAAATTTAATTATTTGGGAAAGTTGGATAAATTAGACGAAGTTCCGAAAGATGCCTTATTGATTGTTCTAGATACGCCCGATCGAAAACGGGTGGATGCTGCCAACTTAGATCAGTACGATTGTCGAATTAAGATCGATCATCATCCTTTTGTAGAAAAATTTACCGACTTAGAATATATCGATGATACTTCTTCAAGCACCTGTGAAATTATCATGGACTTTCTTTTACAAGAAAAGTTCAAGATCGATCAAAAAGTGGCCGAAAAATTGTTCCTAGGTCTAGCATCTGATTCCAATCGCTTTTTGTATAATAACTGTACCTCTAGAACGTTCCAACTTACTTCGGTCTATTTAGAAAAGTTTCCGATGAATCTACAGAAACTCTATCAGAAACTGTACATGCGACCAATGGCAGAGGTCCGTCTTCAAGGTTATATCAGCGAAAATATGACCATTACGGATCATGGGGTAGGCTATGTCAAAGTGACAAGTGACATCATCAATAAATATCAAGTTGATTCGGCTTCTTCCGGCAATATGATCAATAATTTCAATTACATTGAAGAATTGTTAGTCTGGGTGACGATCACGGAAGATGCCAAAAACAATGTCATTCGGATCAATATCCGTTCTCGTGGACCAGAGATCAACTTTATTGCTGAAAAATATAATGGTGGCGGCCACAAATTTGCCAGTGGCGCCCGAGTGGCAACCTTTGATGAAGCGATGGAATTGGTCGATGACTTGGATCAAGTGTGTGAGACATATTTAAAAAATCACACGATAAAGGAGTGATGGTAATGAAAGTTACCGATGTAGAATTAAAAGTTAGTGCGGTAAGAAGAAGTCAATATCCCGTAGATCAATTACCCGAATTTTTACTTGTTGGACGCAGCAATGTAGGAAAGAGCAGCTTTATCAATACGTTAGTGAATCGTAAGAACATTGCCCGAATTTCTGCTCGTCCTGGAAAAACGCAAACCTTAAATTTTTATCTAGTCAACAACAGTTTCTATTTGGTTGACGTACCTGGATACGGTTATGCTGCCGTAGATCGCAAAACTCAACAAAAATTTGGAATGATGATCGAAGAATATCTAGAAAAAAGACAAGAATTGAAACGAGTGTTCATGTTGATTGATTTTCGCCATAAGCCTACTGAAGATGATTTACTGATGTATAATTTTTTAAAGTATTATAATGTCCCAGTGACAATTATTGCGACCAAAGAAGATAAAGTAGGCGGAAGTAAAAAAGACAAGAACTTAAAAGCCATCAAAGATACCATCGATCTAGTGGTTGGGGATGATTTAATAGTCTTTTCAAGTATGACCAAATTAGGACGAGAAGAGATCTTACAGAAGATTGAAGATTTGACAGTAGAGACCATTTAGCAAAGAGCTCTTAAGAGTTAGCAAGTTCAAAGCTAACTTTTTACTTTCTATAAATAGTGATATAATATAGGTAAAGAAAGTAGGGATTCTATGGAAACTATAGAAGAAATCAAATCGCTCGTTTATAAGACGTCAGAAGTCTTCCCTAAAGTATTAGAGCGAACGGAACAAGTGATTCAAGAACATCATTTAGATCAAGATCATATCGATATAACGGATACACCTATTTCACCTTTTTTATTTAAAGAGGACCCCATAGAAGTCATTTTCAGTGAAGAAGTGACAGAAGCTTATTTGGAGTATCTTAGAAAAATCAATGATCCTGTTACAGCCTTTGAATATTCTCTGTTACTGTTCGGTCATTTGAGAGAACTCGACGATCAAAGATTTTATGTAGTGGAAAAATTGTTAGATTGTAGTGAAAAAGAAAAGCAAAATTCTCGAACTACCAGTTATGATGTCGAAAAGGTACAGCGAGAAATCGACCGGGCTTTAGAGGACAAATACACCTTTATCAGTTTTTGTCATACCCATCCAAGAATCCCTGAAAGCGAGTGCACTACGACCGTTGCCTCTTATTTATCTACAGAAGAACGAGCGCATTTTGGAGTAAGAAATCCAGGGTTAAACTTATCTTTACAAGATCTCATACAATATGAAAACTTATATCGCTATTCAAAAGGACGCGCCATGTTGCCCTTTGAGACCGTACTCATGTATAATGGCGATATAGCGATGTTTTATCGAGACGATGATGGATACCATGTCTGCCAGAATGTCTTTGAAAGTAAAGAATTTAAAAATGTTTCGATTATAGAAAGTCAAGATCAAATCAAGAAGAAGTAAAGGTGCAAGGCGCCTTTTTAATTGGCGAAAAAAAGATCTATGCATACAATACTTTAGGTGAAAAGCATGTATGTAGAGGAACGAGAAGAAGGCGGATTCTGTATCTATGCCAACAATCAATATTTTCCTTCCCTTGATTGGAACGACAAGGAAGAGATCTCTCAAAATGTGAAGAAATGGATCTATAAAATCAATCGGATCTATCATTTGTCTTTGGCAGGATTTTACAAGATGTACATCTATTTAAATCCCAAAGTCGGAATGATGATGGAGCTTAAGAAACTCGAGGACTTTGGAATGGATATCAAGACCATCGATCTTAGAATTGTGATCTATTTAAATAGTGATTTTCTAATCGAAGTAGACGATATCGATTGCCTCAAGAATTGCCAAGAAATCTATTACGATCAAAATCATTTCTATGGAAACGTCGACGTTCTAAGTCAAGAAGGAATCTTAAAAGTGGTGGAGTGGGGGAACTTTCTCTATGGCGATAAGGTAGAAGAAATAAAACGACGGGGCAAGAAAATAAAAACAAAAAAAGTATAGAATTCTATACTTTATAAGACGATTGCAATCATGTTGTTTGATCCCTTGTTGACGATCTTTGATAATGTCTGTTGCAATTTATAACGAATGTTGTCTGGCATCAGTGAAATTTTAGATTGGATCCCTTCTTGAACGATGACATCGAGACTACGTCCGAAGATTTCGCTTTTCCAAATATTAGATGGATCTGTTTCGTAGTCTTTCATCAAATAGTCGATTAATTCTTTACTTTGAATTTCGCTACCGATGATCGGCTCAAATGTACTTTGAACGTCTACTCGTATCATGTGAATGGATGGTGCCACCGCCTTAAGTTTTACACCATATCTGGTTCCCTGTTTGATAATTTCTGGTGTATCTAGTTTCATGTCCGAAAGCGTTGGTGTTGCGACACCATAACCAGTCTGTTTGACCATTTTTAAAGCATATTTAATCTGATCATATTCTCTTTTGGCTTCATTGAATTCTTGGAATAACGATAATAGTTCCGCTTTGCTGTGAACGTCGATCTTAATGATGTCGGTCAAAACTTTATTATAGAGATCGCTCGGTGCAATCAAGGTGATGGTCACTTCGCCTGTCGAAGGATTCACTTCGGATAGATAAGCTTTTTCAATACTTTCATTATTTAAAAAGTGCTTGGTAATATTTTCGATATCACGAAGTTTATCTACTTCAACGACACTTTCTTTAATTGCGTCCACATAACATTTTTTGATTGGATGATTCGGGTTTAAGATTGCAATCCACTCTGGCATGTTGACTTTGACTTCTAAGATTGGGAATTCATATAATGCTTCTCGCAAGATGTTATACATGTCTTTTTCGTTCATCGATTCGATACTGATCGGCATGACAGGAACGTTGTACTCTTCCTTGAGTGACTCAGCAAGACGCTCGGTCTCTGGAAGAGATGGATGGGTGGAATTCAACAAGACAATAAATGGTTTGCCAATTCCTTTTAACTCTTCGATGACTCTAGTCTCGGCTTCGACATAGTCTTTTCGATTAAATTCGCCAATCGAACCATCTGTTGTTACGACGATACCAATGGTAGAGTGATCTTTGATGACTTTTTCCGTTCCTAATTCAGCGGCCTCTACAAATGGAATCTCATCATCGTACCAAGGCGTTTTGACCATTCTTGGACCATTTTCATCTTCGGCTCCCTTTGCATTCTCAATCATGTAACCCACGCAGTCGATCAAGCGAATATTACAACTAAAGTCATCGATATTGATTTTAGCGGCTTGATTCGGAACAAACTTTGGTTCCGTTGTCATAATGGTTTTTCCTTGGGCACTTTGGGGAATCTCATCAAGGGCTCTTTTACGTTCGTATTCATCTTCAATGTTCGGTACGACCAATGTTTCGATTACTTTCTTGATAAAGGTACTTTTGCCTGTACGAACTGCCCCGACGACACCAAGATAAATATCTCCCCCTGTACGTTCCGCGATGTTCTTGATAATTTCATATTTTTCCATATTTCTCTTCACCTTTTCTTTTGTATTCATTTAACTTTATGTGACGAAAAAAAGAATATGAAAACTAACTGCAAAAGATTGGTAGATAATTTGACTTTATGGTATAATAAATCAAAATGAAGAGGGTGAAAGGACATGCCTATCAGCCAAACAAAGTTAAATCACGAAAAGAAGTACCTAAATGATGTAACACAAGTTTTGAAACAAATTATCTCTGAAGAGCAAAAGACAATTGATTACCGTAAGGCAAATATTACTGATTTGAAAAAATTTATGTGGGATAATTTATCGGATTATACAGATGAAGAACGAGGAATGGCTTTATATGAAATGGATTTTAATGTAGATGCGACCAATGATAAAATCCGGCAACTAAATCGATACATGAAAGCATTGAATAATCCATATTTTGCTAAAATCTTTTTTAAATATGATGACTCTGGAGAAGAAGAACCTATATATATTGGTATGATTTCCGTGCAAGATCAACATCAGTTTTATGTGTTTGATTGGAGAACGCCTATTGCAAGCTTATTTTATAATTATGAATTGGGTCAGGCCATGTATAATTCACCAATGGGAAAGATTACAGGCGAATTATTAGAGAAAATGCAATTTAAGATCGCGGATGGCAAACTGATTCGTTGCTTTCAAAGTGATATAAATATTGATGATGAATATCTTCAAGAAATTTTAGCAAATGCTACGACCGATAAAATGCAAAATATAGTTAGTACTATTCAAAGAGATCAAAATGAAATTATTAGAAATGATAAAGATAAATATTTGATTGTTCAAGGTGTTGCTGGTTCAGGCAAAACCTCCGTTGCTCTTCATCGTATTGCTTATTTATTGTATCAAGATAGAAATCTGAGATCTAATAATATATTGATTTTTTCTCCCAACGATGTGTTTTCTGATTATATTTCTAATGTACTGCCAGAATTAGGCGAAGAAAATGCGATGAAGACAACGATTGGAGATTTTGCTTTAGCCTATTTAAAACCGTATAAAAATATAGAAGATTATAGTCAATTTTTAGAAAGAGTATATGCTTCTGACTATGTGAGTCAAGAATCTATCCAATATAAATTGAGTAAACAATGTATGGACGACATTGATTGTTTTATTAGTGGGTATGAAAAAAATATCAATTTTGGTGATGAATTTACGATTAATAATGTTACTTTCTCTAATGAGGCTTTAAGAGAAATGTTTTTGAACCGATATGGTAAACTTTCTTTCCGTGAAAGATTTGATGAAATGGCTGAACATATTTGCTATGAATCAAGAATTTCTAGAAAAAAGAATATGGCCACAATAAAAAAGTATTTATTAAAGCAATCTAATATTTTAAGCAATCCAATTGACTTATATAATCAGTTTCTAAAGTCGCAAGGAAGGGATCCCCTCTCTTCTAATAGCAATAATCATGGGCAGAAGATTCATTATGAGGATCTAACAGCAATGCTTTACTTATACTTTAAAATGAATGGTTTCCCTAGTTTTAACCATATTCGTCAAATAGTCATTGATGAAGCGCAAGACTATACATATTTTCAAATTACTTTGTTGAAAAAAATATTCAAAAATGCATCTTTTACTATATTAGGAGATGAGTGTCAAACAATAAATCCATATTATCAGCATCATACGTTAAAACAACTTACAGAAATTTTTCCGGGTGCAAAATATATAGAATTGAATAAGACATATCGTTCTAGTGAAGAGATTATTGATTACTCGAATCAAATACTTAATCTTTCTAATGTCTGTGCAATCAGAAAGAACACTTCTGTTCCGGTGGAGACGAAGCCGGTTTTAGAAGACGATGTTCCAAAGAAAATTATGGAAGATTTAAAGAGCATGACTAAACAAGGATTTCATAAAGTTGCTGTTATTACAAGAGATGCCAAGCATGCAAATAATATATATAATTTACTTTTACCAATGGATGACAGTATACAATGTGTATCTACTTCTACCGCTGCCGTAAAAAGTCCAATAGTAGTGATTCCTTCTTATTTATCGAAAGGATTGGAATTTGATGGTGTAATTGCTTATAATGATCCTAAAGAAAGTTATAAAGAAAATGAAAAAAATTTGTATTATGTAGTGTGTACGCGAGCGCAACATAAACTGCACATTTACAACGAGCCAACGAAAATATTCACTAAAAATATGTAAATCAAATTAATAAAAATCTACCAGCCTAGCTGGTAGTTTTTCATA
>CANPXY010000035.1 GCA_947587115.1 uncultured Bacilli bacterium | reverse complement strand
GTTGGTAATATTGAATCAGAAAATATATACAGTTCATTTAATTCAATAGCCATATCTTTTAGCATTGCCGTATTTGCAAAAGTCATAAAGCCATTCAATTTTTTATCATCCTTAACTTGCTTGTATAAGTTAACTAAACCATTATATAAGCTTATATATCCAATCAAATTAATTGCAATTTGATACATACTTAAATAACTAGGATTACTTGTATCAGTTTTAACAATTTTCATTTTTAATCACCAACTATATTATACCATCAAAAAAGGCACTTATATCAAGTACCTTAATCCCATGTATTTACTTACCAAAATAGTCATTTCCTCTATTTTTGAATTTTACCGATACCCGCCATGTGCTAGATACCTCTATGCACGGACGCAATCATTTCACAAGTAAATATAACATTATTAAAAATTTTGTAATGGAAGCAATTTTTTACACTCCTTTTTAATTGTAATTCCAATATGTTTATACTGAGCCTCTATAATTCCGATCTATTAGATGAATTATTCATTAAAGAATTTACTAATGTTAATATATCTTTTCTTATAAAAATTATATCTTGATAAATCAAATTAAAATACTCACTGTCCGTCATATTAATATCTGTTGCTTTATTATAAGAATTTATTGCACTCAACATTCTTGGTATTTGATATTTTTCGTGAATACCCTGTAATAATAGACCTAATTTTTCTAGTTCCGAACTAATTTGATTTCTTTTCTCATTATCATCTAATTGTTTAAAAACTTCTATTAATTCATTTTCTACCATTTTAACCACCTACCTTTTTCGAACTAGATGCTTCTTCCAAACCTTTTTTTGGATTATTAATATATTGTAATTCCGCTCTTTCACGTTCGGCTAGTCTATCCCTACATTCAATAAACTTTTGATATGTTTCTTCTGGCGTCAATTCTTTTGGTAATTCAAAATCTTGCCTATAAGCCGGATTTGATTTAAAAGTGTGCAAAAATTCTTGACAATTTATATCAAAATTATTTTTTCTATGTGTCGTTTCGTCTGTAATTTCACATTTTTGGATTTCACGCTCTATAACTTTAACAAATTCATTCATCGCAGTAATTGCGTTTGGATTATTCGTATTTAGTCCAGCGCTAATAACAGAGAATAATTCTTCTATATTTTTTTGTCTAAATTCAGTACTAAAATATTTTTCTACAAGATCAGGTCTTGCTATTCTTAAACCAGCTTTATTGTTTTCTTGTTCACAAATAATTTTAGAGATTAAATGTGGATCTAGTGTTTCTTTAAATTGTTCTCGCAAACTTATTATTTCGCTACAATGTCTTTCGGCAACTTTTTCACGATCTATAAATACGATAGGAACACCGAATTTTTGAGCTGCTGTTTGGCTTTCTTCATTCACGCTATCAAAACAAATAATATATGATGGTTCAACTTTTTCTTCGGTATATGCTCCTTTTCTTCTTCTTATGACTAGTTCATTATGTCCGTGTCTAGTATTGTTTTTTAACTCTTCTGAGGTTAAAAATCTACTTTCCCTATGTGCAAAAAGTCCTCTTGAATATAGATCATTACAACTCATTAGTTCTAAAAAATCATCAGGTAAATTATTAAAACCTAAAACAACAGAATGTTCATCAGTAGGTGCTATCCCCATATTATTTGATGAAATAAAACTAGTACAAATAGTTTCGACTGAAGTTTTTTCTTGGGTATTCCAAGAATCATATATATCCCCAACAGGGGCTGATCCGTAAGCACCTATTACGTGTACCAATAAATTAAAATCTATATTTGTTGCGTCTATTATTCCAGATGGAGTATTTACTTGTAGTAGTGAAGAATTTATTTCTTTTCCATAACTTTTTTTAATATTTGTAATTATGTTATGCACATCTTTAAAAGTAACTCTTGCATTTTGATTACTTAAAGATTTCCCTATATTTTCAATAGTTTCAATATCACTAGCAGTAGTAATTTTTTCTAAAATATCTTTTAAATATTTTGCTTCTGGCATACTCTGATATAAAGATGAGCTATTGTCTGAGCTTAAATAAGCATGTATAAATCTCTCGGCCATCCATGAGTCAATTTGAAAATATTTTAATAATACTTTATCTTTTTGTTCATTAAAACCATTTGCTTCAAAATTAGTTAATGCTGTTTCTACAAATTTAGAATAATCCCTTAATTCTTCTAAACTCGTAATTTGGCTAATAAAATTCATATTTGATGTAACATAGCCAAATACATTTATCAATAAATCTTGATCTAACGCTTCAATATTAGTGTTAAGTAATAAATTTTTCAAATTTATGTCACTGTCAATGCGCTCAATAAGTCCAAATGATTCACTTGGATCACTAGTCCATTCACTTATTTTTGAAAATAATCTACTATACATTTCCATAGAGCTAGTATCCCTACCAAAAAAACTATAAAAACAAGCAAATTGTAAAAAAGATAAATTATCATCAGTAATATTTACATTTTTTATACCCGATCCATATGCAGAAGCACGTGATTCAGCATTAAAAAACACTTGAAAAGCTTGGTCTAATTTATTGCCTTCAATAGCTGCTAGTAAATTATAAATACTGTAAAACCCTTGAGGAGAAATATTCTGTACTATTGATCCATCTTGCATTGTGTGCCATTCATCTATTTGTTTTATCCAAGGTAAAATTTGTTGCCAATTAGAATTTACTTGATTAAAAATATTTTCATAAGGAAGACCATCACTAACTGATTTTGATAATTCAAATAAAGCATTACTTAATTTTTGAGGTGTATCAATTTGTTTAAAAAGCATTTTTGAAATATTATCGATCGTTTGAATCATTCTATATTGTTCCGTAGATAATATAGATTTTAAATCATCAGAAGCACCTATAAACTGGATCGGATTTAAAATAATCAATTCTTTTAATTCTTCTGGCGATATGTTTTTTAATTGATCTGGATATTGAAATAGCGAATTTAATAAAGTCTTTTTATATGTTTCTTCATCTGTAGCTTTTATTATTGCTTCTTTTATTTTTGGATTTTGTAAATACTCATATCTCATAGTACCACAATAAAAAGCGACACTATCACTATATGTTGATAATCTTAAAATCAAACTTGCAGCATAATCATAATTATATTTTAAATTATCTGGTAGACTGCTAACATATCTAGGGTGTTTGTCAAAAAAACTTTTTATAGTTTCATCATCATATTGTACTTTTTCCATAGATCTAAGGAACGCCGAAGGATCTTTGTCGCTTATACTTAAAAGAAATTCCTTATCTTGTGATAATTTTGATCCTAAATATTGATATACGGAATGATATGCGGAAGTCGTAAACTTTGCTTCTCTTGAATCTATTTTTCGTTGTAATTCTTCCATATAACTTCTATCATTTCTTACTTCATCAGAAGCATATCGTATGCAAGCAGGTGAAACATTAATTATTTTTTTTTGAATTTCAGTACTTAATTTTGTTATAGACTCTGGTGTTCTAAAAATAAGATCCGGATTTTGAAGTAAAATATTGTCCCATAATTCCTCGTTATTTCCGTTTTTAGAAAATAATCTCTCAAGCTTATCATATTTTCTTTTTTCTACGCACCTTAACATTTTTTCAATTATTTTTTCATTTGTCATTTGTGCCTCCTATAATAATTTTTGATTAAGTATTCATATATTGACATTAGCATACTATTCTATAGAATAGTATAACAGATTTTGGATGATTATAAAAGTAATATGGATTTTAAAAGATTGATAGGTCATGTTATTTTTTATAGTAATTATTCTTTTTTTAATGCTTTACTTGTGGATGACAATGTCCAAAGTTTTAAGATTTATCTACTAAAGGATCTTCTTGATCAATTTGTTCTGGGGTTTGATGCAAAGTAGGAGCAAGGGTAGTACTACTTATAGGACTTCGTCTTGCAAAATCAACAATAGACAGCTCTAGCCTACCTCATTATATATAAATAATTATAACATATTTTAGAGATATTTTTAATGTTTCTTGAATTACAATATTAAATTTAAACAAATTGGTGATGAAAGCACATTTTTACAAATGAATAATTTTTTTAAAAATTTATAGTGTTAATTAGAATATGGAGATTTTAAATGGAAAAAGAAGTTCATTATCTGATAGAAAATAAAATTATAACAAATACTTTAAGTGGTGAAGAGTTGATAGAATTATTTAACAAAAAATTAGCTGCTATAATTTTAAACATTGAAAATGATTTAAGGGACTATAATGCTCTTTAAAGCGCGATACAATTAGATTGTAGTATTACGTGCTTTCAATATATGAAAGGGAATGAATATGTTGGAAGATATTAATAATATATCTAGTGATAATTACTTAGAAACAATCGAATTTAAAACAATAAAAAAATTATTATGCGAAGATCATTTAGAATATATGACAGATTTAAAAAAGCGCAAATAGATTATGAAAAAGATTTAATGATACCACAAAAAGAAAAAGAAGACATGAACAAAAAAAGAGCAAATGCTCTTATGAATTGTTTTCCGTTAATTTGACCTTCGTCGTATGTTCCTTCGTGCCTCGAATGTAAGTGACTTCGATCGTGTCTCCAACATTGTATTTATATAATTCATATCGTAGATATGCACCGGTTGGAACATTCTCATTATTGATCTTGGTAATTACGTCACCCTTTTTTAATCCAGAGGTAGCAGCACCAGAGTTACTAACAACATCGACGACGACGACGCCTTCCTTAATTGATTGATCTAGTAAGATTTGATTTTGGTATAATGTTCGAGTATCGGTAGCATCTACTAATGTAATACCTAACATTGGTCGAACAATCGCAGTTCCGGCTTCTAAAGTGCTGATGTGACTCATTGCATATTCGATTGGAATAGCAAACCCCATACCTTCTACTTCCGTCTGAATAAGCTTCATAGAGTTGATTCCGATCACTTCTCCATTTGAGTTAACCAAAGGTCCACCGCTGTTACCGGGGTTGATTGCAGCATCAGTTTGAAGAACTTTCATCATCCAATCATTGCTGTTAGAACCACTCACGCTGACGGAAACCATTCGATCTTTTCCAGACAATCTTCCTCCCGTAACCGTTCCTCGATACTCATATCCAAGAGGAGATCCTACGGTAAAGACAGTATCGCCTAATTTCGCATTTTCACTGTTGCCGATTTCTGCAACTTTCAATACTTTATCGACAGGAATACGAATGACTGCAACATCTAAATAAATGTCCCCACCTAATAAGGTAGCTTCAATTTGTTGATCTTGTGAATCGATGGCAATAATTTTGGTCGCACTGTCAACGACATGTTGATTGGTCATGATGTAACCATATTGATCATCTACTTTATAAACAAATCCCGTACCAGTAGAGGCAACAGAATTTCCTTGATAGTTTTGAATCATTACGACTGCATCATAGATTTTGTCCACAGCTTCGCTGATTCCCGTATCATCGATAATAACCTTGTTTGTACACTTGGTCGTTGAACAACTTTTAAATACACTTGTCGCATCACCCGAAGTGATTGGGCTTCCAATGATCGCATAAGTAAATACTCCACCGATGACAAAGACGATGATCATTGTCAAGATATTGATAATTCTAGTTCTCATAGTTCCTCCTTCTCATTTTGAAAGCTGGCAAGTTCCATCCAGTTTTCTGGGAATCCCATTTTATCTAATATTTTTCCTACAGAAATTGTATGTAAATTATAGGCAAGATTGTCGATGATATGATCGATTTCTAAAGACATATTTTGAAATTCTTCAGCAGTAAGCATATGTTTCATGATGATGATCAACGCAAACAAATCATTTTTACCATAGATGTACTCATCATCCAACTTTGGAATGTGTAGTAGACTGTGGTAGAGGGTATCACCAATTACTTTTTGAGTTTTATTTTCATAGAGAATATCTTCGTGGGCGCAAAGGTTTCGATAGTTTGACAAAATCACAAGATAATTGGCCAAGACATCTGCGTCTAAATGATAGATCTCGGCAATCTGTTCTTTATCTTCCCGTTTTAAGATGGAAAACATCTCTCCCACGATTCCAAAGGACAACACCTTTACTAAAATCCACAACGGAATATAGCCGTAATTGCTGATGTAGTGAAGTGTAGCGGTATGTTGCTTTCCGTTCACGCGAATCTGTCGCTTCATCTTCTTAATAAGATCGTTGACCTGTCGTTGTCTTTCAGGTGCATTTGTAAAGTTTTTAGGTTTCAAATAATCTTTTTCTTTATAACCATATTTTTTAGATAATTGATAGGAAATAATCGATTTAATATTGTTTTCGATGATGAGCAAGTTTTTAAACATAATGTTGCGAAATGATCGATCGAACAAGAAGAGACTGTAGAGTTCCTCAAAAGTCGTTCCTTCAATGTATTTTTTTTTGTTTTCAGACTCCATAAAAGGATGCCTATAACCATTGAGAAAGAAATAATTTTCCCGTAGAAGAATGTTTTTTGCGTAAGCCTCATCTTCGATGGTCAAACCCTTGTATCGGAGAATTTCTATTTGCTCTTCCAAGTTTTTAAATTGCTTTTCTAACATGTTCCTCACCTAGAATAAATTATATCACAGAAATTGTGGAAAAAGTGTGAAATTTTGATGAAAAAATATGATATAATAAAAAGCAGTTGGAAGTGATGGTATGCCAAGTACGGTGACACATGCTTATTTTGCTCTCGATGTTTTGCAAAAATTGCCGATTTCAAAAAGAGAGTTGATACTTGATGAAAAAGACATGTTGCGAGTATACGGGCAGAGTATGGATGCCTTATTTTTTTATAATATAACAAACTTCAAGAAAGGGAAGCGCCAAAGAGCGTTTGGACATTATTTTCAAAAACATAAGACGCAAGAATTTTTTGTGACACTGATCAATTATATCAGATATAACGATTATAAAGATACGCCTTCCGTCATGGCATTTCTCTATGGATTCATCTGCCATTATATATTAGATAGTACGGTACATCCGTATGTTTTTTATAAAACAGGATCGTATGACAAAGAAGATCCATCGACTAGGGTTTATCAACAATGGCATGAACACATGGAAACGTTCTTAGACAATTACATGTTGTTACAAAGGGAAGGGAAGATCCCTTACCATATGCGATATGACCGCTTCTGCTTTCCCAATCTCAAAAAGTTGGATGATTCTTTGAAAGAAGTCATCGATTTTACTTATAAAGAGACTTTTGGGATCAATCACATGAGTACCGTTTATGAAAAATCGATCCACCAGATGCGCTTTTTCTATCGCTTCTTTCGTAATGATTATTGGGGAATAAAAAAATTCTTTTACAAAATGATGGATTGGATTACACAGAAAAAAATTTATTGGTTTGAAGTGCTTTCCTATCATATAAAAAGCGAAGATCGGTGGGATTATTTAAATACCAGTCGCAAAACTTGGAACCATCCGATGAATAAAAAAGAGACTTATCAATATTCATTTCGAGAACTTTATATTATTGCCATCAACCGAGCCGTTCAGTTGATCAATCAAGTGGACGATTATATTGAAGGAAATGATGACATTGATCTCAAGAAATTGTTCCCTGATCTTTCTTATGCGACAGGCAAAAGTTGCAATAGTAAAAAGAAGATGCAATATTTTGAAAAATCAGTGGAAAATTTCCATCCCAAAGCATAAAAGAAATACCAATCACTCATAATATCTATGGGTGATTTTATGTTTTATCGGCACGTAGTTTTACAAGAACAAGGGCAAGAAGTTTTATATTTATATTTGACGAATACTTATGAGTTTGCACAAGATTTAAAAAGCAGCCAACTTCCCAAAAACGAATCGATTACAAACAGGGTCGAAAACTATATCAAAAATCGCGGAATCAAATTCCATGGAAATAAAGTCTATCTTGTTGTTGATGGCATCATTGTTGGATCTTTAGACTTAAAGGAAGAAGGAAAGTATCGGGAAATCATCGATGAATATCTTCCTGACTATGAAAAAGTGAGAGCTAATCCCGATGAACGGTATCAAGTTCTTTTAGAATATGAAGATGCCAAAGTGGAAAAGATGTCTTTGTATGATTATTTACTAGGAGCTTTATCCTCTACTATAATGCCTACTTTTCATCTGGAAGCACTCAAAGCCCAAGCAATTATCTGTCGCAGCTATGCTCTTAAAAAGATGAGTGAAGAACACAAAATCAAAGCGAAAAACGATAAGCAAATTTACCATGCTCCCATTTATTACAAATTCGTTTGGGGACAGGATTATTTCACTTACCGGTCAAAAATAGAAACCGCCATTCGAGAAACCAATGGTCAGTTTCTGGCCTATCAAAATCAAATAATCGAACCTTTTTACCACGTGGTCAGTAATGGTCGAACGGAAAGGGCCAAAGATTCTAAAAAATTCCCATATCTTCAAAGTGTATCGAGCGTCTGGGATATCAAAGCTCCAACTTATAAAAAAACCATTCGAAAAACGTTTGATGAAATCGCTCTACGGCTGGGACTTTCCCGAGCGGAAATCAATCACATTCAGATTCTCAATATTAATTCCAGTAATCGCATTGAAAAAGTACGTGTTGGGTCGAAGACATTCACGGGGAAGGAACTGATGTATCTGTTGGGACTTCCTTCTACCGATGTTTCCTTTGTCATTGAACCATCTACCAAGAGTGTTCGCTTTATTACTAGAGGGCGAGGAGATGGTCTAGGGCTTAGTCAATACGGAGCGAACGGTATGGCGGAAGCTGGATACTTGTATGGGCAGATCCTGTATCATTATTTCCCGAACACGTCCCTTCGTCGCATTGTCTTAAATAATCAATGATCCCATTGGTAATGCTCATGCTTAATTTTTTTTGATAATCCTTGCTTTGTAAGAGCGTTCGCTCGCTTGGATTCGACAAGAATCCACACTCAATAAGTACGCCAGGGACAGTCGTGTGATTGTACATATAAAGATCGGTGGGAGTAAGATGGCGCGTGCTCTTGAGATCTTTTATAAAACGTTTCATAATGGCGTCTCCCAAGATTTTATTGTTACTATTTGTGTTACTATACAACACTTCCGCGCCTTTCCAGTAAGATTCCTTATACCAGTTGATATGAATAGACAGATACAAATCGGTGTTTTCTTTTTCAATCATTTGAATACGTCGCGTTAAATCGCCACGTTTTTTTTTATAATCTTTGGCTTCAGAATAATCTGTATCGTCTTCACGAGTCATATAGACGATGGCGCCTTTTTTAGTGAGTTCTTCCTGAAGCACTTGCGCAATTTCTAAATTAAGATCTTTCTCTAAGAGATTGCCATAGGAGGTTCCAGGGTCTCGACCTCCGTGTCCTGCATCGATGTAGATGACCTTCTGTAACAATGGTAACTCTTGAAAGGTCAAGTGGACATGGGCTTTCTCTATTAAAAAAAGAAGTGTGATAAAACAGATAAAAAGAAAAGAAGCATATTTGGCTTTCGTCATAATATCACCTAGATCATTATATGAACAAAGTCCTGATAATATATGTACTTCACCGCCCATACCAAAAGGGAAGGTGGGCATATAGTATCATAGCGAAAGGATGAATCAAAATGATAAAGTTTTTAATGGATGCTTCTCATATTTTCCAAGCCTTTGTGGCAACGTTGTTCACGTGGGCTGTAACAGCTTTAGGTGCTGCGATTGTTTTTTTCTTCAAAAAAATTAACAAAAGTGTACTAGATGCAATGTTGGGCTTTGCTGCAGGGGTTATGATTGCTGCCTCTTTTTGGTCGCTATTATCTCCGGCAATCGAAATGGCATCGTCCTTAAATATGGTTGCGTGGCTTGTTGCTTTTCTAGGTTTTTTTAGTGGTGGATTACTGTTATTTATTGGAGATAAAGTTTATGATTTCTATGATAAAAGACACCCCAAAACGGCGCATGAGAGTAAAAGTAAAAGTTTCAAACGTTGTTTGATGTTGATCGCTTCAATTACCCTACATAATATCCCAGAAGGTTTAGCAGTTGGAGTTGCTTTCGGATCCCTCACTTATGGATTGAACGGCTCTAATCTAGCTTCTGCAATCACGTTGGCGATAGGAATAGGTCTACAGAATTTTCCCGAAGGAAGTGCTGTAAGTTTGCCATTAAGAAGAGAGGGGTACTCTAGAAGAAAAGCCTTTTTCTATGGACAGATGAGTGGTATTGTCGAACCGATTGCGGCCGTAATTGGAGCCATCTTAGTGATGAAAATTCAATATCTTTTACCATTTCTTTTAGCCTTTGCGGCAGGAGCGATGATCTATGTCGTCGTCGAAGAATTGATTCCAGAAAGTCAAACCAATCAGAAAAAAGATTTAATGGCCCTCTTTACCTTAATTGGGTTTTCAATCATGATGATTTTGGATGTCAGCTTAGGATAAAAGAAAAAAGTCCGTTGGACTTTTAATGAATAGGAAAACATACGCCTTCCTCTGGCTCATAGAAACAATGGTTTTTATATCTTCCAGCAAGCGCTTGATTATACCAAGAATTGACACAGCTTTCTCCACTTTGAGGAGAATAAAACCACAATGCATTTGTAGCGGGATAATAATATTCGCCATTTAAAACACGACTAGCGAGTTCTTTTTCCCGCGTCGTTGCGGCGGAGTAAAATAAAGAACTGGATGCTCCGACAAATCCTCCCGGATTTTGATAGACCATTTGGGTGATGGTGCGAATATCTTTAAAGTCGAGGCACTCTGTCAAAACACGATTGACGCCGACATTTCCCACCATCAACATTCCCAAATCTCCCTCTCCTTGAGCTTCTGCTCGCATGAGACGCGCTAGAAGATCCAACTCTTTCATTGTATAAGAAACTAAACTCATATCAATCACCTAACACTAGTTTATGACATTTTTTTACAAATGTTGTATTGAATAATAGACTTTGTTATGATATAATCGATTTTGTCACAGGGGATTAGTTAAATGGTATAATAATGGTCTCCAAAACCACTGTTGGGAGTTCGATTCTCTCATCCCCTG
>CANPXY010000034.1 GCA_947587115.1 uncultured Bacilli bacterium | reverse complement strand
TCCTTTCTACAATTTTTATTTGGCATTCTTATTATAGCACTTTTTTATTTATCAGTCATTTTGTTTAACACAACTTATTTTAAAAAGAAAGACGTCTTATTTATGTGAAATTGATAAATTTATTTAACGATTATTGAAATATAATTAAAGTATGATAGAATAGATATGGAGGATATTTATGAAATATATAATAGACACAGATCCTGGAATTGATGACGCTTTAGCAATCCTTTTAGGCGTTCGAAATCATTTGGACATAATAGGTTTTACACTTGCCAGTGGCAATATTCCTGTAGAGAAATCGGAAAAAAATTTAAAGATCATACAGGATTTTTTAGATAGTAATATCAAAATGTATAAAGGAACAGTTACTCATGACTGTAATCATGAGACGGCTGAATATGCCCATGGTAAAGATGGACTTGGTTATGCAGTTTTTCCTGATACAAATACTAGACATTTAGAGAAGATGTCAGCTGAAGACTTTATGATTAAAGCATCTAAAAAATACAAAGATGATTTAACAATTGTGTGTTTTGGACCGCTTACAAATCTTGCGAAAGCAATCAAGAAAGATCAAGGTTTAACTAATAGAATTAAACATGTGTTAATTATGGGTGCAACGTATGATCCAGAAGAAAAAGAACCATATATTGAATTTAATATCAATGGCGATCCAGAGGCAGCACGGACTGTTTTTGAGGCTCCTTTTGAAGATATCAAAGTTGTCACACATGAGATTGGCGTTCAATCATTTATTGAAAAAGACTATGTTGAAAATCTAAGGAATTCAGATCATTTATTATCACGATTCGTTGCTTTAATTTCTGAAAAGTATATGGAATTCTGTTACGATCATTATGGCACAATTGGTCTTGGAGCGCCTGATCCAACTACTATAGCAACAATCATAGATCCTGAAATCGTAAAGTTTGAGCCTGCAAAAGTTAAAATTATGACCCATGGTTCAGAACGTGGACAAAGCAAGGTAGAGTTAACAGACAAGAGCAATATCATGGTTTCGACTGACTTTGATATCGAAAAATTTAGAAAATTATTTAAAAAGACATTTAAGTGATAGTTGCGCATCAAAGCTAAAACATATTACAAAATAAATAAAGTATATCTATTAAAGATATGCTTTTTTATGCGGGCTAAAGATTTTAAAAAATGACAGTGTTGTAACGAATGAAACTAGTCCAATTAAAAAAATAATAAGTGATGTGGTCATTCCAAGAACAATTCAAGGATATGGGAAAGGTGTTACTAATGTTGTGATACTAGAAGGAGTTACAACTATATGAAACACATAAAACAGAGGAGGACTATGGAGATAGTACGAACCCATGTATCCACTGGAAACCTTAGTCGAAAAGATCTTCGGATCTTTTTATTGTGTAAAGATCATGAATATTCATTGTTTTTTAAGATAAAATATTATATAATGTATTTATGAAATAGAAAGGAGAATTGTTATGCCAATTTGGGGATGGATTATTATTGGAGTGGTTGTACTATTACTTATTTGGTATTTTGGAACCTATAATTCTTTAGTACAATTAAGAAATAGAAAGGACGATCAATGGGCTCAAATCGATGTACAGTTAAAACGTCGAGCAGACTTGATACCAAATTTAGTTGAGACGGTAAAAGGTTATGCGAAACATGAAAAGGGCACGTTTGAAGATGTCGTGAAAGCACGCAATAATTTTATCAATGCTTCTACTCCTGAAGAAGAGATGAGCTTATCTGGAGAACTTACGAAAGCGGTTGGGAAATTGTTCGCTTTAACTGAAAGCTATCCTGAACTTAAAGCCAACGAAAACTTCTTGTCATTACAGGCAGATTTGAAGGAAGCGGAAGATAAGATCAGTACGATGCGTCAGTTCTATAATGATACAGTGTTGACTTACAATAATAAGGTACAGATGATTCCTTCTAATATTGTTGCGAATATTGGAGGTTTCAAGATTGCTCCATATTTTGAAGTAAGTGGAGAAGAACGAGAAGTACCAAAAGTATCATTTGAATAATACTTGCGTATTTACGCAAGTTTTTTTGGAGGCTGCAATGAAAAAAATTTTATTGATAATATGTGCAATCTTCTTCTTGACGCCAGTATTGGTACAAGCCGAAGATGTTACAGAAAAAATGTATACAGATATTGAAGTTCGAGCGGATGGAAGTCTTTTTGTTCGAACTTTGAGGAGTTTGAGTGGCACTTATAATGGACAGTGGAGTACCATCGATTATCGAAGAACTTATGCGTCTCCTTTTACGGGAGCAGTAGAAGATTTTGGAGAAAGCGATATCTATGATGCCTCAGGAATTCGAAATTTGAAAGTGTACGATATTTTAGATAAGGATCATCTTACATTTTCTTCTTTAAATGATTTAAATCATCAATTTAGGGAAGTTTCGACCGCTTCCGTTGGTGATTATGGCGTTTATACAAGAGAAGATACTTCGACAGGAATCAACTTGCAAATTTATAATCCTTCCAGTTATAACAGTGCATTTTATATAGAGTATGAAATCGTCGATGCAGTGGTGGTTCATCAAGATGTTGCAGAACTCAATTGGAGAATTTTGGGAGATGAATATCAAGATAATATCAACGACTTTGTTGTTCAGGTACATTTGCCACAAAAAGATTCGAGTATGCGCGTTTGGGCACATGGACCGCTCAACGGAGAAATCCAACGACTTCATGACGATACGGCGCTGCTCACGTATGACTTTTTAGGGGCCTATAATCCTGTCAATGTTCGGATCATGTTTGATAAAGACTTGGTACCTGAAGCAGTGAAGACGACCGATATCCAAGCAAAAGATCTTATTTTAGCGTATGAAGAAGAACAGGCAGATATTGCCAATCAAGAACGCTCCAAAATCCGTTTTTGGAACAATACGATCATAGGAATTACAGGTGCTTGGTATCTTGGGTTAATTGCTTTGCTCATCTATACTTATTTAAAGTATGATAAAGAGCGAAAAGTTGCTTTTAATGCGCAATATTATCGTGACTTTCCAGGAAATTATGGTCCAGAGGTTTTGGAATATTTGCTTAAGAATAGGATTAGTGAGGATGGACTTTCCGCTTCCATTTTAGCAATCGTTCAAAAGAAAGCATTAAAAATTGAAGAACTTAACGATCAAAAAAAGGAATATAAATTTGTCAAAGTGGATGAGTACATGAACAGTTTGACCAAAACGGAACAGATGGTCGTCCATCTTTTGGTCGATGAAATCGGAAATGGCAAGGACGTTACTTTAAAGGCCATCAAACAATATACACGCACCAGAAGCAATGCGGAACATTTCTATGATCAGTATCAGGATTGGCTAGTTGCTGCCCAAATGGACGCAGCAAATCAAGAATTTTTTGTTTCGATGACAGCTCCAAGAGTGATCGGGGTATTGGTCAGTATCATCGGAATTGTGGTGTTTATTTTAAATATTTATTTTGAAACAAGCATTTTCTTAGGATATTTGTCCGTCCCAATGACCGTTTTGTCTCTTGTTTATTTTGTAACTTTTCAGAAACGGACTGAGAAAGGGGCCTTAGAATATCAACAGTGGATGGCGTTTAAACGCTTTCTAAAAGATTTCGGACGAATGGATGAGAAGACGCTTCCAGAGGTTACGTTATGGGATAAATATTTGGTATATGCAACGATTCTTGGATGCGCCGACGAGTTAGAGAAGCAGATGAAAATTAAGATGGAAGCGATGCATATGACGGAAGATTCTATGACGTTTGGTAATTATTACATGATGCATGCAATCATTCATGGCAATATATTGCACGATGTATCGGGTGTTGTTCATCAAGCAGTCTCTTCTAGTCGAAGCAGTGTTGCGAACAGTCAAAATAGTTCTGGCGGTGGTTTCGGAGGTGGCGTCTCAAGTGGAGGCGGCGGCTTCGGAGGCGGTGGCGGAATGAGCGGAGGACGTTTTTAACGTCCTTTTTGTCAAAAAGATGATATAATAAGTTTGGTGAAGTGTATGCAGTATGAAATTGACGGCAAGTTCTACCCAGTTGAAGTGGTTCGCAAAGTGACCAATCGCAATACTTATCTACGAGTGAAGCCGGATCTTACGATCTACGTGACGACGAATTTTTATACGAGAGATCGGGTGATTCAATCATTTATTCAAAAAAATGAACAAGGGATCAAGCGTATGATCGAGCGCCAGGAGAAAAAGAATTTAAAAAACGGTACTTTTTCTTTTCTAGGGCAACAGTATGATGTCGTCTATTGGGCGAAAAGTGAAGTTCAGTTGGGGGTAGCCAAAGTCTTTTTGCCAAAAGAAGTCGATTTAGAGTCGTGGTATCGCAAACAGGCAAGACAAATTTTTAAAGAACATCTCGATCAAGTTTATGCTGCATTTCTTTATGAAGTTCCTTATCCTCGTCTTCGCATTCGCCAGATGCGAAGTCGTTGGGGTGTTTGCAATACAAGAGATCAAGTAGTGACTTTGAACTTGGAACTCATCAAACACGATGTTCAATATTTAGATTATGTGATCGTTCACGAATTGGCGCATTTCTTATATCCAAATCATTCGTCTGATTTTTGGAAAATAGTGGAAAATAATATGCCCAATTATAAGAAGTTGCGAAAGGAAATGAAAGAATTTTAATTGTAGTATAAGAGGGTGGTAAAATGTTAATTACTAGTTTAGATAATGACCGTGTCAAGGATTATGTGAAATTAAAAAATCGTAAATATCGTGAAAAGACGAATACTTTTTTGGTTGAAGGCATGCATTTAGTGTTGGAGGCATATAAGCGTGGAATTATTGTCGAGTTGATCTTGGAGCAGAACGAACTATTACCTCTTCCAGTTCCAGCAGTGTATGTGACCAATGAAATTTTACATAAAATCAGCACCCTTGAAAATCCTAGTCCCGTGATGGCTCTTTGTAAGAAGATGGAGATGAATCAGGACTTAGGAAAAAGAGTTTTATTGCTCGATGAAATTCAAGATCCTGGAAATTTAGGGACGATCATTCGAAGTGCCTGTGCGTTTGATGTCGATACGGTCGTTTTAGGTAAAAATACCGTTGATCTATATAATCCTAAGGTTATTCGAGCAACCCAAGGAATGTTGTTTCATATCAACATTGTTTCTCGCAATCTAAAAGAGGCAATTCAAGAGTTAAAAGCCCAAGGGATTGCGGTCTATGGGACCAAAGTGGAATGTGGGCAAGATGTCCGTAGTTTTAAGGCCAAAGACAAAGCACAGTTTGGCTTGGTGATGGGAAACGAAGGCAACGGAATCAATCCTCAAATCATGAAGTTGTGTGATGGCTTTTTGTATATCGAAATGAATCCGGATGTCGAGAGTTTGAATGTAGCGATTGCCTCTAGCATCATCTTATACGAACTCAATAGGAGGTAATATGGAAGAAGTATATATTGGTAAAATTGTCTCTTTTCATGGAGTTAAGGGGGAAATTCGCATTCTTTCAGATTTTCCTTATAAAGATCAATGCTTTATGGTAGGGAAGGAACTTTTGATCGACCAACAGCCTTATCAGATTACCTCTTATCGCGTGCATAAGCAGTACGATATGATTACTCTAGCTGGATTTCATGACAAAAATCAAGTTCTTCCTTTTCGTGGGAAGAAGGTTTATCAGGCAAAAGAAGTATTAGGTCTATCGACTGATCAATTTTTGATGGAAGATGTGTTACAGTGTGCGGTTCAAACGACGGATGGTAGACAAGGGAAGATTCTTGAAATCTTCGATGCTGGAGGTGGCAATCAAGTGTTGCGGATCGATTTAGAAGGTCAAAATATTTTGGTACCCCTTCAAAAACAATTTATCAAAACACTTGATATAAAAAAACAAATGATTATAATAGATTTATGGGAAGGGATGGGATCATGAGAATCGACATATTGACCATTTTTCCAGAGATGTTTACAGGCGTGTTCTCTGAGTCCATCATCAAGCGTGCCATCGATCAAGGCTTAGTCGAAATCAATCTCTATAATTTTAGAGATTATTCACTAGATCCGCATCATAAAGTCGATGATACCCCTTATGGTGGGGGCAACGGAATGGTGTTGATGTGTCAGCCAATTTTTGATTGTATCAATGCCATCAAGACGGAAGAAAGTTATGTCGTCATGTTAACGCCGGATGGAGTTCCTTATCAACAATCTTTCGCATATGAACTTAGTAAGAAAAAACATTTGATTTTACTCTGTGGGCATTATGAAGGCTTCGATGAGCGGATTCGATCTTTGGTTGATTTTGAAGTGAGCATCGGGGATTATATCTTGACGGGCGGAGAACTTGCCAGTATGGTGCTAGCGGATTCGATTATTCGTCTCGTTCCTGGTGTCATTCAAGAGGAAAGTCATCTTCAGGAATCTTTCAACGATCATCTGCTCGACTATCCTTCGTATACGAAACCGGCCAATTTTAGAGGTCTCGAAGTTCCAGAGGTTTTGATCAGCGGTGATCATGAAAAAATTCGTGCTTATCGAGAAGAACAACGATTGAAAAGAACAAAAGAGAGAAGACCCGATTTATTACAAAAGTAGGTGATAATTATGGATCACGATGTGCATTATCTTGTAGTAAAGAAAAAAGAAGAGAAAGCGCTTGTCTACATGGAGTATGATCCGTTACAAGGATTCGATATTACTCCCAAGAGTGGAAAATCTTTTGAAGATTGTATTCATGTCAACAAGATGATTTTAATTCAACCCACATTGATTGAAAAACTTGTTCACAAGAAAGTTGAACGTCATTTTCAACGTCTGTTGACGATTGTCACAATGCTTTTAAATGCCGATGATGACACCGGCACGGGACTTTTTGAGTGTCTTAGTGAAATCGAAAAGTTTCGTCAAGAAATTAAAAATAAATATCGTGATTATATGAGTAAAGAAGAATTGCATTTTATGGCCAAGAAATTGACTATTTTAAAAGAAGAAGTGGAACAGAAGCGTATGGCAATGGAACAACGCTTGATCAATGAACATCAAAAGACGGGGAAATCTCGTTAAATTCACTAAAAAACAGTTTACAATCTATTTGAGGTATGGTATAATGATAAACGTTAAAAAGGTGATCCGCTGATATTGACAATAGGAATATGAATGATCATTGGTTAGAAAAGGAGAGATATCATGAATGTAGTTGACAAAATTACACAGAAGCAACTCAACCCTAATATTCCTGAATTTCGGGTTGGATATACGGTTCGAGTTGACGTTAAAATTATCGAAGGTAAAAGAGAACGTATTCAGGCCTTTGAAGGTATTGTCATTGCTCGTAAGGGTAGTGGAGTAAGTGAAACTTTCACTGTACGTAAGATGTCTAGTGGTATTGGTGTAGAGAGAACATTCCCTGTTCATTCACCAAAAATTGCTGTGATTACGGTTGTTCGTAAAGGTAAGGCAAGACGTGCAAAATTACATTTCCTTAGAGATCGTGTTGGTCAATACAGATTTAAAGAAAGAGGACAAAAATAAGGCCAAGGAAGTGCCTTATTTTTGTTTTGGTGAAGAAGATGAAATGGTTAAAAGAGTTGTTCCCTTATTTGATTGTTATTGCGGTGGTACTGATCATTAAGACTTGGTTTGTTACGCCCGTCATTGTCAATGGACCATCGATGGAGCCTACTTTAAAAGAAAATGATGTCATGCTTTTGAACAAGATCGGTTATCGTTTTAAAAAAATCCAACGGTTTGATATCGTGGTCATCTATCATCATGATACCAGGATTATCAAAAGGGTTATCGGCTTGCCAGGAGAAAACATCGAATATAAAGATCATCAATTATATGTCGATGGCGAGGTAGTCGAAGAACCTTTTGATCACGATCCAACTGCTGATTTTTCTTTGTCACAACTCGATCGTGGCGTGGTACCAGAAGATTGTTATCTTGTCTTGGGCGACAATCGAGACGATTCTTTAGATAGTCGCGTTCTTGGCTTTATTCGAGACGATCAGATTTTAGGACAGGCTCAGTTTACGTTGTTTCCATTTTCTCGCTTTGGCTACAAACATTAGAAAGATCGATGGTCTTTCTTTTTTTGTTTCTTAAAGATAGGAAAATCGAGCTGTTTATGATATAATGAGAACGAAAACAGCCATGAATGGTTAAAAATGAGGTGATAAGATGAAACAAATCTTATTTGCGACCGGAAATCAAAGCAAAGCGCAGCGTTTTTCAGATGGTTTAGCGAAGCGAGGAATTCAGGTTCTTTCTTTAAAGGACTTAAATATTAAACTTGAGGTTGAAGAAAATGGACAAACTGCCATTGAAAATGCTCAAATCAAAGCGCGTGCTGCTTATCAAAAGACTCATATGCCGACGATTGGAATGGACGACACACTCTATCTTGAAAATGTTCCGGAGGCATTGCAACCAGGACTTTTTGTCCGAAGAGTAAAGGGAAAAGTTTTAAATGATGAAGAAATGATCGAACACTATACGAGTTTAGTAAAACAGTATGGGGTCAATGGCAAAATGGATTGTTGCTGGATCTATGGTCTGGTCTGTATCGATGAAGAGGGAAACGAAAGTACTTATACGTGGCGAAAAGACAACTTCTATATGGTAGATACTGCAACATCCCACCGCAATCCGGGGTATCCATTAAATTCCATTTCTAAATATAAAGGATTGGATCGATATTTTACCGATATTACAGAAGAAGACAAGGAAAAGATTCAAATGAGTGAAGAGGATGTCGTTGACTTTATTGCTTCACATTTGACGGAAGTAAAACGACCTTGTATGTAGTTTTAAAACGGTACCTACTTTATTTTTTACTGTAAAGGTAGGTGTAAAAGAGGGGATGTTCCATGCAATTACCAGAAGAATTCAAAGAACGAATGCAAAAGATCATCGTGGACTATGATGACTTTCTTAAGAGTCTAGAAGAAGAAAACGAAAAGGCCATCTGTGTCAATACGCATAAAGTCAGTGTCGCAGACTTTGAAAAACTTGCGCCTTTTCCTATTCAAAAAATACCAGATTGTGCGAATGGATTTTACTTGCATAACGATTGTAAAATAGGGCGGCATCCCTATCATCATGCGGGCCTATTTTACTCGCAAGATCCAGGGGCTCAGGCCACAATCAACACGATTGAAATTAAAGAAAATATGCGCGTTCTTGATTTATGTGCAGCTCCTGGGGGAAAAAGTATTCAAGTGGCACAGCAGTTGACAAAAGGATTTCTAGTAGCGAACGAAATCAATAAGAAGCGAGCACAGATTCTATACAGCAATATTGAACGCATGGGGCTTTCTAACGTCATGATCACATCGAGTTCGGCCAAAGATTTAAGTGAAGTCTATCAAGGATACTTTGATTTGGTTATTGTCGATGCACCATGTAGTGGCGAAGGAATGTTTCGTAAAGACGAGGAAGCCATTTCCCAATGGAGCGTCGAGAATGTGAAACATTGTTGTCAAAGACAAAAGGAAATTCTTCATTATGCCGCATCGATGGTCAAAACAAATGGTCATCTTCTTTATTCGACGTGCACTTATGAAAAAGAAGAAAATGAAGATATGGTCGAATGGTTTTGTAAGAACTACCACTATACATTAGAGCCTATCAAAGAGTTGGGGCTTCCAGGTTTGTCAGGAAAAGAATGTCGTCGATTTTATCCTCACAAGTATAAAGGAGAAGGTCAGTTTGTTGCGTATTTAAAAAACGATAATAAAATAGAGGAAAAAGTCCAACCAAGAACTGAAAAAAGAGCGAATTCTAAAGTGTTGGATGAATTTCTAACCCATTTAAGTAAACCGCATACGCTCTATGTAAAGAATCAAAAAGTATTTGAGATGGTCGATCCAAGTGGAACACATGTTGTCTCTTCTGGCGTCCAGTTTGGTGAAATTAAAGGCAATTACTTTCTTCCCAATCACTATTTGTTTTCCGCTTATGGCAAAGAGTTCGATCATCAACTATCTCTTCCTCTTCATGATCCACGAATTGAAGCCTACTTACGAGGAGAAGAAATCGAAGCTGATATTCAAGATGGTTATGGAGTCTTACTAGTAGATGGGTACGTTTTAGGCGGTTTTAAAGCTACGAAAGGGAAGTTAAAAAATCATTATCCCAAAGGACTTCGCAATCTATAGCAGGAAAAGTAAAGGAGTTTCAATAGAATGGAAAGATATAAGGAGATCGAACGCAGTATTATAAAAAAATATCGAAAAGATATTTGGAGTAAATTTGTAAAAGCGGTCATAGAATACGAACTGATCCAAGAGAATGATCGCATTATGGTCTGTATCAGTGGAGGAAAAGATTCCTTTTTACTTGCAAAATGTATGCAGGAATTGCAACGGCATGGAAAAGTAAAATTTTCTACCTATTATGTTGTAATGGACCCTGGATATAGTGCATATAATCGTAATCTTATCATCGAGAATGCCAAACTTTTGAATGTTCCAATCGAACTGTTTGAAAGTGATATTTTTTCTGTTGTCGATAATGTGGACCCTAAAAGTTCTTGTTATTTATGTGCTCGTATGCGAAGAGGATGCTTATATAATCGAGCGATGGAATTGGGCTGTAATAAGATTGCCCTAGGACATCACTTTGATGATGTGATCGAAACTACTTTACTTTCCATGTTTTATGGTTCTGAAGTTAAAACAATGATGCCGAAACTACACAGTGATCATTTTCCAGGGTTAGAACTCATAAGACCACTTTACTTGGTGAAAGAGGAAGAGATCATCTCTTGGTGTAATTCTAATGCGCTTACTTTTATCAATTGTGCTTGTCGTTTTACAGAAAAAAATGCCATCGTCGATGATGGTACAAGTAAAAGAAAAGAAATCAAAGAACTCATTAAGAATTTAAGAGGAGTCAATAAAAATATTGATTATAATATTTTTAAAGCCCTAGATAATGTTAATCTCAATTGTGTTTTGGGTGTGAAAAAGAGGGGAAAGTATAAAAGTTTTTTGGAGGATTACGATCTAGATCAGGAACTTAAAGACGAATAGTGAAAATAAGGAAAATATCAACTGATTGCTTACGATTTAATTAGAATACTTCTAAAGTCTTATAGAATAAAGAAAAATTCAAAAATGACTCTTTCATATTTTGGGTGAAATAACTAAAAATTGATATAAATAGGAACATAACAAAAGAGGTGAAAGAATTCATGAAAAATAGTATTATTGAAGTTCAAGATATCAAAATAAATGTAACCAATATCAATGAAAAGGATTATATTTGTATTTCAGATATAGCAAAAGCAAAAAGTAGTAATTCAAGAGCTGCTGATGTTATAAGAAACTGGTTGCGCAATAGAAGTACATTAGATTTTTTAACTACGTGGGAACAAATTTAT
>CANPXY010000033.1 GCA_947587115.1 uncultured Bacilli bacterium | reverse complement strand
CACAATTTGGCAATTCTGCCGTAGGCGACTGATGTTGCGCGCGGTATACCCACTCATCGTTGCAGCGGCAATCGCTTGTACTGGAAGTTTAGATACTGCAAACGCAACTCCTTTGGAAACCACATCCGTAATATCTAATTGCTCATCGTGAAGTTTCATCGCATTATGATCGATATATTGCTCCATATATGAAGAGATATCGGCCATGTAACGAACGGCCTCGATCGGAAATTTACCGACGGTCGTCTCGCCCGATAGCATCACGGCATCAGTTCCGTCCAAAACGGCATTTCCAATATCGGATACTTCCGCTCTTGTTGGTCGAGAAGCAGTATACATCGAAGCAAGCATTTCTGTCGCGACAATACAAAACTTTCCTTTTTCTCGACATTTTCTGATCATCATTTTCTGCAAGATGGGAAGCTCATGCATCGGCACTTCGACACCCAAGTCTCCTCTTGCTACCATGATTCCATCGCTTATGTCGATGATTTCATCGATATTTTCTACGCCTCTTGTACTTTCGATTTTAGAAATGATCTGCATGTCTTCGCGGTGTTCACGCTCTAAAATTGCTCTTACTTCTAAAACATCTTCTTTTGAAGATACAAATGACAAGGCCAAATAATCACCATCGTTTTGACAAGCATAAAGAATGTCCTTTCGATCCTCATCACTGATAAATGGCATATCAAGTTTTACTCCTGGAACATTGAGACTCTTCTTGTTTCCTAAAACTCCGCCATTGATGATTTTACAAGTTACTCCGTCTTCTTCTTTAGAGCATACTTCGATCTTCATTAAACCGTTTTCTAAAAGGATAACATTTCCTATCTCTAAACTGTCAAGGGCCGTTGGATGATTGACACTAAAACTCTCTTGCGTTCCTAAAACATTTTCTTTGACGACACGTATCGTCTTTCCTTCTACTAGTTGAATCTGATCATTTTCCATCATGCCTGTTCGAAATTCTGGTCCTTTCGTATCATAGAGGATGGCAATCTCTTCGCCAGTTCTCTTCCGCACTTCTTCAACCGAAGCAATGGCTAATGCTCGTTCTTCATTCATCGCATGAGAAAAGTTAATTCTAGCGACATTCATACCGTTTTTTACGAGTTGCTCCATGACATCCGCATCATAACTAGCTGGACCAATACTACAGATAATTTTTGTTTTTTTCATAATTACTTCCCCTCTTTTCACAAAAAACATTATGATTCTATCATAGCAAGTAAATAAATGCAAATATTTTTATTTACGAAGATGCAATTTTTGGCAAGTAGGACAATAATAGGTTCCACGACCTCCTACCTTGATCTTGATAATGGTACTTTTGCATACGGGACAAGATGCGTTTTCTTTGCCGTGTACCAATAAGGAATTTTGAAATCTTCCATGAACGCCTTCTTCCGATGTGTAACTGCGAATCGTCGTACCACCGAGAGCAATTGCTTTTTCTAAAACAAGTTTTGTATTGTCGATAATGCTCTGACAATCTTTTTTGGAAAGTTGCTTGGCTTCTTTTAGTGGAGAGATCTTACTTAAAAATAATATCTCATCATCATAGATATTTCCAATTCCAGCGATGATCGACTGATCCAATAAGGCCGTCTTGATGGGCACTTTACGACTTGCAAAACGCTCTTTTAAATAATCGGTTGTCAATCTTGGGTCATCATATTCGTATCCTAAGGAAAGAAGTGGCTCTTGCTTCGTATAAGTAGTCTTATCTAAAAGCAACATTTTTCCGAATTTCCGAACATCTGAAAAACGCATCTCTTCTTTTTGATCGAGCGTAAACACCACATGTTCATGTTTGTTGCGGGGAACTGTCGTCTCGCGAAAGAAAAACTTTCCTTCCATTCGAAGATGGATGAGTAACACATTCTTCGTCAACGTGATGACAATCCATTTTCCACGACTATGGATCGATTCAATCGTTTGATTTTTGATTTGCTCAATAAAGTTGTTGACACTTGGTGTCTCAATCATGCGATCCCAATAGACTTTACAATCGGTAATCGTCTTGCCCACAATGTGCTTTTGTAAAACTTTGACGACTGTGACAACTTCGGGTTTCTCTGGCATAATTTCACCTACTTCTTTTGATTTACTTGAATATCGATATACTGAATGGTAGCAAATTGCTCCATAAGATGCGTCTTGATTAAATTAGAGTCATGGTGATATTCGTGAAGTGTTTTTTCATCGTCCATGCGAATGGCAATATTGGCACGATAATAAGGACCATATTTAATTAAGACGACATCATGAACCTCGCTTGAAAGCGGTAAGGTCGCAATCGCACGGACAATTTTTTCAACCATGACTGGATCGAGTTCTCTCTGACCAATTAAAATTGAAATATTTTCTTTTAATAGAGTAATGCCCATAATTAAGATCAGGATTCCAACAAAGACCCCACCAATGCGATCGGCATAAGCAAAGATGGAATAACGATCTTGAAACTGAGATAAGAAAATTGCTACAAACACGACGCAGGAAGATAACACATCCATTAAGGATTCTTTTCCTGAAGAAACTAAGATTTGATTTTTATCTTTTTTACCAATATGAATGAGCATCAAGGAGACCAGCAATTTTAAAATAATCGTAAGCACTACTAACCACAAAACTTTTTGATCTGGTTGACTGTGCGGACTAAGGAAACTGTCTTTGATCAAGGTAAAGCCCAGCCCTATGATCGTGACTGCAATAAACATGCTGGTAATGTATTCTACCCGTCCATGGCCAAAAGGATGCTCCATATCAGCAGGACGAGTGGCCATCTTATTTCCAAAAAGGGCTACTAAATCTGTCGCTAAATCGCTAAAAGAGTGGGCTCCATCTGCTACCAGGGCTTGACTGCGGCCCCATATTCCAACGATGATTTTAGATATAGAAAGAAACAAGTTTGTAATTAAACTTGTAATCAGTACTATTGTTGTTCGTTTCATATTAACCTCCATCAATAATGTTATATGAAACGAAGTCCATTGTGCTATTTCGCTTCATACCAATTTGATCCTGTTGCAATCTCAACTTTTAGAGGAACCCGCAATTCGACCACATGTTCCATGATTCGTTTGACGATTTCACGTACTTCTTCTAATTCGTCATTAAAAACATCAAAAACAAGTTCATCGTGAACCTGAAGCAACATTTTGCTTTTTAGTTTTTTCTTAGTAAATTCGTTATATATATCGATCATCGCTTTCTTTAAAATATCGGCACTACTTCCTTGAATTGGCGTATTTAAAGCCATCCGCTCCCCTTGACTGCGAACTAAATAATTGCTGCTTTTTAACTCTTCAATCGTCCTTTTCCGGTTCATGATCGTCTTGACATAGCCAAAGCGATGTGCATCTTGAACTTCTTTTTCCATGTATTCTTTAATACCTGGATAGGTGTCCAAGTAAGAATCCATAAATTCTTTGGCCGTCTTCATATTGACACCTAAATCTTCACTGAGGCCAAAACTGCTGATCCCATATAAAATCCCAAAATTGACCGCTTTCGCAGTTCTTCTCATCTGAGAAGTCACTTCACTTAGAGGTACATGAAAAATATCAGAAGCGGTCTGGCTATGGATATCTTTATCCTCTATAAAAGCTTGAACTAAGTTTTCGGCACCTGACATATGCGCAAACATGCGAAGTTCAATTTGCGAATAATCAGAAGAAAGTAGACAGGCGCCTTTACTTGGCACAAAAGCTTTGCGCACTTCTCTTCCATAATCAACTCTCACTGGAATATTTTGTAAGTTGGGCGCAATGCTCGAGAGTCTTCCTGTCCTCGTAAGTGTTTGGTTGTAAATGGTATGAATTTTGCCATCTTCTTTAATTTCACTGATTAGACCAATGATATAACTTGTATAAAGTTTTGTCATTGCTCGATATTCTAAAATTTGATTGACGATCGGATGAACATATGCGACTTTGTCCAAGACCTCTTTGCTCGTCGAATAACCATTTTTAAGACGTTTAGGATAAGGAATTGCTAAACGTTCAAATAAAATTTCTCCTAATTGTTTAGGTGAATTGATATTAAATCGTTCGCCTGCACTCTTGTAGATTTCTTCTTCTAAGTTGTCGATTTTGACTTTTAAGTCTTTTCCCATCTGTTCTAGATAATCGCGATTGACATCGATTCCTGTAAGTTCCATATCGGCGAGTACATAAGCAAGCGGCAATTCAATATCTTGATATAGTGATAGGGCTTCTTCCTCTTTCAATTCTTTTAAAATCCGTTCTCGCTGATGATAGATACAACGGGCTTTTTGACATGTTAAAGTAGCGATCTCCTGTAACGAAACTTCTTTGGTTCGACGTTCTGTGCCATAGGTTTCTTCATAAGTAGGTAGTTCTTCATTCAATGCTTTTGCAACGAAAGCAAGATCATCTTTCACTTCATAATTCAATACGTAACATGCGATCATCATATCAAATTGTACTTGATCGAACTTTAAGTTCAGCGTATCTAAAGTCACAATGGCTTTCTTGACGTCATAAGTATAGACGAGATGTGATAAAGGAAGTAATTCAGGTGCTGATGAAAGAACATCGATTGGTACATAATAATTTTTCTTACCATCGTAAATTCCCATACCTAAAAGTTCCGCATGACGATAGTTGGCACCTCGTAGTTCTAGAAAAAAGGCACTGTCTTCTGTTAAATGTAATTGCGCTAAATCATCGATGATCACAACTTCATCGTTCACTTGATCTTTTGTATTGCTAGAAGCTGTATTCAAATAACTCGTCATATTCGTATTCAATTTTTTTAGCAGTGAATGAAATTCCAATTCTTGTAAAATTTGAATGTATTCTTCCATGTGCACTCCACGATAGAGTAAATCATCCAACGTAAAAGGAAGCGGTACATCGCGAATGATGGTCGCAAGATCTAAACTCATATAGGCGTTTTCTTGATCTGTTTCCAGTTTTTCACGCAATTTTCCTGTAATTGAAGCTAAATTTTGATAAACACCATCTAGAGTACCATAAGTCTTCAGCAAACTTATGGCCGTCTTTTCTCCAATTCCCTTGACTCCTGGGATATGATCGCTTGGATCCCCCATTAGACTTTTTAAATCGATCATGCGAATAGGTTTCAAGCCATAGGTCCGTTCAAATTCGGCCTCATCCATACGAATATGTCCCGTCTGTTTTAAAAGTTTGACATCAATATCGGAGCTAATTAATTGCAGTAAATCTTTATCGCTACTTACAATGGTGCCGACAAAGTCTTCCTCTTCATCCACCTTTTTGGCAAGCGTTCCAATAATATCATCTGCTTCATAACCGTCAATTTCAAAATGAAAGATTCCCATCGCATCTAAAACTTCTTTTGCTACTGGAAATTGTTCTTTCAATTCTTCTGGCGTCTCTTGACGTCCAGCTTTGTATTCTAAATATTTCTCATGACGAAAGGTTTTTCCTTTATCAAAAGCCACCATGATATAACTCGGCTGTTCCTCTTCAATGATCTTGTTCATCATACTGATAAAACCATAGAGACCATTGGTCGGAAAGCCTTTTGAGTTTCTCATGATGACTCCATTATAGGCTGTTGCATAATAACTACGAAACAACAGATTATTTCCGTCAACTAATATTACTTTCTTCATAATCTTCACCAGATTTATTATAACATGAACTCTTGCAATTTTTATAGACTATTTTAAGTTAACTGCAATACTGCTATTTTGATTTCGCAAATCCTCCCTACTTTCTAACATTTCAACACGATTGGTTAGTACTAATGTGAGCAAACTCACTACCACATAAATAGCAACTACTCCTAACACTTTTTTCATATTACCACTCCTCTCTTTCTACATCTTCAGTATACTTCATACATTTGTTCGTGTCAATGATTTTGAATAAATTTTAAAACATTTGTTTGACATTTGACGTTAAGTGTGTTAAAGTAAAATTGTAAAAGGAGGAAAGATATGAAAAAGCTTACAGATCGTCAAAAAGATAAATTACAGGCAGTAAAGAAATTGATTGCTAAAAATGGTTACCCACCTACAGTTCGGGAAATTGGCCAGGAAGTAGATCTTCACTCCCCTGCGACCATACATTTTCATTTGACTCAGTTAGAGGAGAAAGGTTATATCAAAAAAGGTTCAAGCAAAAACAGAACGATTGAGGTTTTAGTTCCAAATGAGTATTTACAAAAGGAAGACGGCGTCGTATCTGTTCCACTTCTTGGCAAAGTCACAGCAGGAACACCGATTGAAGCAATCGAAATGCCAGATGAATTCTTCATGTTACCTACAAATTTATTGCCAAGTCAAAAAGATTGCTTTACATTAAAAGTCAGCGGTGAAAGTATGATCAATGTCGGCATTTATGATGGAGATATCATCATCGTCGAACGTCAAAATACGGCTCATAACGGTGATACCGTAGTTGCCATGACCGAAGATAACGAAGTGACAGTAAAAACCTTCTACAAAGAAAATGGATATTTTCGTCTTCAACCTGAAAATGATACGATGGAACCAATTATTTTAGATCAAGTAACGATTTTAGGAAAAGTCATCGGTTTATACAGAAAATTTTAGTAAAAAGTTCCTCTTTGTAAAACAAGTGCATAATATTTGGGCATCACTACAATGGTGATGCTTTTTATTTACAAATCAAATCCTTTTGAAAGGCTCAAAAGCGAGGTTTTTGTAGACAAAAAAGCGATTATATGGTATAATATATGCATATTATTTAAGGGGGATATTAATGAAAAACTTAAAAATATTTGAAAGTAACATTTGTGATGGACCAATGTCTGGAAATCGAAGTTTCTATGATGCTTCCTTAAGTAAGGAAGAGATTCAAAAAGATTTGTTACAACGTAGACTCATCTTAGGAGCAAAACATGGTTTCTATGGCAAACGCATCATCGTACCTTATCAAAAAAATGCGAAATGTCCAGAGTTATATGCCAATGGACATTATGAAGTCATTACTGATGAAGTTGTCAAGGGAACAGAAGATTTATGGTCTTTAGATATTCCTGCCGATATCTTTGTACTTCCACATACTACTGAAAACGTGGTAATGGCCTATCCAGTAGCAGACTGTCCTGTTTTGATTGCTGAAGATGTTAAAAATAGCGTGACTGCACTTGCGCACTGTGGTGCTGAATATATCGACCGGGAATTGCCAGTTGATCTTGTGAAAAGTCTGCAACAAGAAACCAATGCCAAAATCGAAGACATCTTTGTCTACATGAGTTCCTGTGCCTGCAGCAAAGACTACATCTATGATACCTATCCAAAGTGGGCAACCAACAAGCGTGTATGGAACAATTACATTCAACATGAATATGATGGATACCATATTAACATCCGCGGAAGTATTTTAAGTATGTTAAACAAGTACAATCTTAAAGGTACTCAATTTAAGTTGAACCCACAAGATACGATTTCTAATCCCCTACTTTATTCTAACAGTGCTGCTTTTCATGGCGATTCTACCAAAAATGGACGTTTCTTAGTCGGATGTTTTTATCAAGAACAAGAAAACCAATATACCTATTCAAAAAAATAAGAGCAAATTTTGCTCTTTATTTTTTTACATCGATCATCTCTCGTACAAGATGGCTTGCAATCAAGATTCCTGCACTGCTCGGTACAAAAGCACTGCTGCCTGGAGTACGGCTCGAAACTTTGATGGGCAATTCATGAGAAGATAAAACCCAAATTTTCTCTTTAATTTTGGAATCATTGGCCCACTTACGAAGTATGCGCGCAAGAGGATCTCCTTCGGTTTTACGAAGTTCTTCGATACATAATTTCGAAGGATCAAGACGATTTCCAGTTCCCATACAAGAAATAAACGGAATCTTGCGATGAAGGCATTCTAAAATAATCAACTTTTTACTTTGGATCGTATCACAGGCATCCACTATATAGTCTATCGAATTTTGAAAGATCACATCTTTATTTTCTTCTTGATAAAAAAGATCATAGCAAGTAACGATACAGTCCGGATTGATCTCATGCACACGCTGTTTTAAAATTTCTGTTTTCTTCTTTCCTAAAGTAGATGTCAAGGCAATAATTTGCCGATTGATATTACTTTCCTCAACAGTATCATAATCTACTAAAATCAAGTGCCCAATGCCGCTGCGAGCAAGCGCTTCTACAACATAACCACCGACGCCACCTAGACCTAAAACTAAAACTGTTTTATGTTGAAGATGCTCTAAGGCTTCCTTGCTTGTCATTTTTATAAAACGTGAAAAACGTGTCATTTAATCACCTCATTACTACTATAACACAAATGAAGTCCTATCTTATAATTTTTTTATTGAACAAAAAAGAAGCGATCCATTGTCGCTTCCTAAAAATCTTATATTTAACTTAACCAATTCTAAAAGCTGGAGAGACACCCAAAGAAGCAATAGCATCATAATAATTCCAAGGACCACCAGTAGCAACAACATATTTGAAACCAGAACGATTGGTATTTGTGGCCGAACGAAGCCACCAACCAGTTGCTTCTGTTTTAAATTTTTTAATAGCTAGGTCATATGCTGATGTAGTTACACCTACAGTACTATAGTAATCCAGTTGTCTTGTTTTAGATCCTAGTGAATCATCATTATTATTCCATATTTCACGAGGCGATAATAAATACAATTTATCATTTGATGTATAGTTATCGGGTTGATCTTTTTCTTGGCCTGATATTACTCTTGTATCTATTATAACATTTTGCAATTCTTCTGGTAGTGCTTTAAAAATTGTTTCTTCTAAGTATTGATGCATTGCACTTGCTGGATAACCACCTACATTTGTATTATTTTGATTCATCTGGCGGGTTTCTATTATATCTACAAACTCTACTACAAAGCCACAGGCTGTCTCTGAAAAATTAGTTTGCTTACAATCTTCCGGCGTTTCTTTATTCGCAATACGAAGCACTTGTTTACCAAATTCGCCAGTCATTTCTATTTCTCTTGTGTCTCCCACATTGTATTTACTGGTATTTCCAGTTCTCACATTGCCCATGATCGTTAACCAGTCATCGCTAGCAAAACTATTAGGCTCTGGTATTTGATCTGCTACAACATGAATGATTCCCTTGAAAATTTTTCCAGAATCTGTACTTTTTACATGCTCATCGATCCACATTTTTAAATTATAAACATAGTTTCCCCCTGGATCAATAATCCCCGTATCTAGGACTCTTTTATTGTTTTTAACGGTAGAAGACAATAGTTTTGTTCCTAGATCGCTTTCGTTACGTGTTAAATTATACTTGATTGAAGTATTGGGTAATTGTTCTTCTCCTTGGAGCAAAGGAACGTCATCCAAGAAAATAGTATATTTGCTTTCTACATTACCTTCATTGGTTAATGTAAAAGTATATGGATCTTGCATAAGACCTACTTCGTCAAGTTTTGGTAAAGCTTCTTCATCCGTAATTCCAAGACTCTTTGTATCATCTAACTTTAACGATAATTTACCACCTTCCAAGGTATTCGTTACCGTTCCATGTAAAGTCAACTGTAACCAAGCATAACTTACACCCAACAATAAAATTGTTCCTAAAATGATTGGTAATCCAAATCCATATAATTGGCGCTTTTGTTTATTTGACATCTTTTTCTGGACCTTCTTCTTTTTCTTCATTTTGGTCACCTCTACACTACTCTCTTTCATTATAAAATAATTTTCTACTTTCCGTCAATTCATTTTTCGTCTTTTGAAAAAGTTTGACATTCTTTTATGGTTCGTTAACGACTCGTTCGACGGCTTTAAAAATATATTCGATACCAGAAGTTACTGTATCTTCTATTTTTCTAGAGAGCGACAAACTCAATTTTGATAGACGATTGTCATAATTTTTTTTATTCAATTCTAGATAAGTCTCAAGATCGATCTCTTTGCCATCTTTGACATCTTGCTCAAACTTTTTGATTTGTTCTTCCGTAAGCGTCGTAAGTTTATGTTGTTCAAACTCATAATAACCGGTGGTCTGCGTTAAATAGAGCGCTACAAACAAGACAAAAAGTGTACCAATGATGATTCTTGCAATATTTTTTCCTTTCATTTCTTCCCCTCCAAATACTGATGAAAGATGTCCGCAAAAACTTCCGTCGTATTTAACACTTCTTCAATTGTATTGTCGACTCCGCCCACTTCGATCAAAATGGTATTGGGCGAGACATCTTGATTGTATACACCATTGACTCCTGGACCTTCTTTTTTGTAAATTCCTCGACTGAGTCCAGGATATTGTTCATCGATCAAGTTGTTGATTTCCGTAGTGATCTTTAGATTGGCTTCATAGGTAGGGTTTTCCATTCCTACGATGAATAAAACACGAGCATAATTTTTGTCATCGATGGTCTGGTGGGTAATGTCTCTTGATACAGAATCTCTATGAAAATCGATAAAGTATTCAAGACTAGGATTCTTTTCGATCGCATCTAACATGAACATTTTTGTCACTTCATAACTGGCAGCATAGTTCCAATTATTCATCTGTAAAATATCATTTACATTCCCTTCTTCTACCATGCTGGGAATCCCAAGATCATTTAATTTTTCACGTAAAATGTAACTTCCCATCATGACATTTGGTTGCACATTATATTCCGCAAGATTACTGGCAGTATAATTTTCTAGTTGATGTGTATTATAAATATAGACTTTGGGCTCTTTTACTTCTTTATCTGGATAAGGATCATTGACATACTGACTCATCTCTTCTAAATCTTCTAAATTTTCATCTTGATCGACTTCTTCATTCGTCGTCGTCAACCCAAGATAGTTTTGATTTAAAATTGTGGCGGGATTATCAAAGTTGACATTGGATAGGAATTTGACGACTTTGGTCATGATGCTGTGCTTACTGTACGGATGATCCAGATGATGATTGGATTCAGAAAGAAGGATTCTCAAAAATTCTTCGTTGGTAAGAGGCACAGCAATTTTGTTACAATAATAAATGGAAAAAACAAAAGACCCCAAAAGCAAGATCGTAAGCAATGCATATTTGATCTTTTTATGGCGTCTTCTTTTTTTATATTTGGCAATAAATTTCTTTTTCATAGTCATCCCTCGATTTTCTAAGATGACTATAACAGATCCTCATGCCTTAATTTGTCGATGTAAGCACCGATTGATTCCATTTGCAAGCAAATGACTTAATTTTTCCATGACAAAATCGATTTCTTTGGGTGTGACCATTAAATTGTAACCGATCGGCGTCAAAACTTCGAAGATGAGCGATTTCATTTCTTCTTCAGAAAGATTTCCTAAAAAGCCCATGAGTCGCATCTTATCTTCGCTGCTCAAATGTTCTTGATGATCCATATAATTCCGCATGGTCACGGGAACAAATTTGGTTTTAGGATTCGTTAAATTTTCTTTATTGTAACTGAAAAGTTTCAACATATAAAAAATCGTATCCGAGACAATGGTCACTGCGTCGACGACCGTGGGAATCCCGATAGCAAAGCAGGGAATCCCGATGGTCTCTTGGGAGATTTCACTGCGGCTATTTCCTACTCCACTTCCTGGATGCACACCCGTATCGGTAAGCTGGATCGTCTTAGTCACTCGGTCAATCGAAGAACTTGCCAAAGCATCGATGATGATCAAAAAATCAGGTTGGACTTTTTCTTTGACTCCCAGTACAAAATCCTTAGTCTCAATCCCTGTC
>CANPXY010000032.1 GCA_947587115.1 uncultured Bacilli bacterium | reverse complement strand
TTCCTTTGTCATATTCTTCCTCCTTTATTTTACATTTCCATTATAATTCACACCCCCCCCCCGTCTGTCAACGGGTGGATGGGTGTGTTGTGTAAATTTGTGTAAAAAAAAAGAAGACTTATTAAGGTCTTCCTAAGTGATTCATTATTTTGTGTCTTGTTTTTCGCTTGCTATTCCCAGCGGAGCACCATTCATAATTGCTTTATTCGTCGGATAAATACCTTGATCGATTTTGGCTTGAATTTCTTGATTGTATTCTGTAACTGCTTGATGATAGGCTTCAACCCCCATCGTATCTACTATTTTTTTAAAAACAGCGCAATCATTATCATTAATCCAAGATCCATTTATTAGTTGCGCTATTTCTTTCTTATGATCTTGACCGTCTCCGAGCTTATCGTACAAATATGTATAGAAGTCTTCAGCATAACGGTGCCACAAAACAGTATTTTTTTCATCATCTTGTCTATAAGAGTCAGAAAAGCAATGTTTATCTTGTGGATAGTGATGTTCATCTATAAAAGAGCGTAATAACGGTGTCGTTTTTGAGTCACGCGGATAATCTTTGCCAATTAACTCAGGAACTACTCCTAATAGATTCATAAGAACATACTCCGTAGCTACTTTTTGATCTCCTCGATAAGTGACAATACGCGTATTTGGATTTAATTGCTGGGTCAGTAAATCATCCATGTGACTTTCTTCCACTAAAATGATCGCTTGATCTGATAAAGTAATGCCTTCTTCAAAATAAGTATCTTCTCCACGCACTGCCAAAATATTTGGATCATGTTCATGGGGAGCAAAAGGTTCAATGATAACAAACGGATTCCCTTCAAAATTTCCTTGCATGTGGGAAGAAACGAGGCCATTTAAGCAACAATGAACACTGGACCTATATTGTGTTGAAAGCGGGCTATATTCCCTGGCTTGGGCGATAAGTTCATTGCGAATTTGAGTGGCTCTTTCATAATCGCTTTCATCAATGTCCGCTTGCTCTTCCATCATCCTATAAAACACTTCGTGTGGAATATCGTTGAGTTTACAGACAAATGGTACATTACAGATGGCTGGGACAACTCCGTTTTGAGGTAGATGATCGGTTACTCGCACTAAAGCAATATCACTCGCATCATAATGACCTTTCGCTAATTTCTCCTCGGTTAATTCTTCTTTTTTTTCTTCCATGGCTTGAAGCACTTGTGGATCATTCGTATCGATCAACATATAATCAACTCCTATTCATTGTATTTGTTTACCAACGTTAAAAATTCATCCTGTAATGCCTGTAATCGGTCTTCGCTTTTGGCTTCAAAACGTAAAGTTATATTAGGTCCTGTATTCGATACGCGAATGAGCACCCAGGCATCTTGAAAGAGCACTTTGACGCCATCGATCGTTAAAATATTGTAGTTTTGATTGAGACAATATTGCTTGATTTGTTCTACTACTTGATTTTTCTTATCGTCTGGGGATGATATTTTGATTTCTTCCGTCGAATAATATTTATTAATACCATCTAATAACTGCGAAACGCTCTTATCTGTTTTGGATAGAATTTCTAATAGACGTAAACCAGCATAGAGACCACTGTCAAAACCTGGGAATCGATCGTTGAAATAAACGTGTCCTGATAGTTCACCACCAAATGGTAAATTGTCTTCTTTAACTTTGGCTTTGGTATAAGAATTTCCTGTTCTATAAATAAGAGGAGTTCCGCCTAATTTAACGATCTCATCTTCCAAAGCTTTACTACATTTGACGTCGTATAAGAACGTTTTCTTCTCTACTTGATCGATGATATCACGAATGATGATGATCATCAATAAATCCGTGGGAACATAGTTGCCATTTTCATCGATGATACCGAGTCGATCGCCATCGCCATCAAAACCAATTCCAACATCGGCATGTTTACTCTTCACAGTCTCTTTCAATTTGGCAAGATTACTTTCTACACATGGATCGGGATGGTGATTGGGAAAAGAGCCATCACTTTCATCATACAAAGTGATAAGATCTATAGGAAACTGTTCATAAAGTTCTTTGGCAATAATCGAAGTTGTTCCATTGCCACAGTCGATCACGGCTTTTACTTTCCGATCTCCAAATGAAAGACAGTTTTTTATCAGATTGATATAATCGTCCTTGATATGATATTCTGTCAAAGTACCTTGCCCTTCTTTAAAGTTTCCTTGAACGGTATATTGATAGAACTCTTCGATCATTTTTCCTCTGGCGTTACCTCGTTCATCAAAACTGAGTTTGAAACCGTTATCATCTTTCGGATTGTGGCTGGCGGTCACCATGATTCCTGACGGAATTCCCAATTTGATCCAGGAATAATAGTACATTGGTGTTGTTACCAGTCCTAGATTGACAACATCGACACCGGTTGATAAAATCCCTGCGATCAAAGATGAAGTCAAGGCATCTGAAGATTGGCGATTATCATGTCCAATCACACAAGTGGTCTTTTTTAAATCTTGAATATAACTGCCGTAAGACTTTCCAATCGTATAGGCGATATCTTCGTTGATATCCGTGGGATACACTCCTCGAATATCATAACCTCTAAAAATATAAGGGTTAATTTCTTTTAATACTTTCATATGTTCCCTCTTTTCTATTCTAACAATTTTATTATAGCAAAAAGAAATGGATCTTTCCATTTCTTTTACAAGACTTGACACTTTTAGATGTTTTCTTCACGAATGGCATCCAAGATGTTTTCTTTTTTGATCTTGCTGGTCGCATATTGCATAGTGATAAAGACGATCAAGAAGACCGCTACAATAGCGATGGCAATGGCCTTCCATGGAATCAAGATCGAATCGAAATTGACGACGTCCATAAATGTCACGTGGAATAAGACGACGACGAGTAAGGAAATAGGAAGTCCGATCAGAAGACTCTTAATTCCATAGAGAATACTTTCATAACGCAGCATCTTATTAAATCCTTTCGGTGTTAAACCGACACTGCGAAGAACCGCGAACTCGCGACGTCTTAAGGCCATTGAAGTGTTGATGGTGTTAAAGACACTGGTGACTCCAATTAAAGTGACAAGTGCAATAAATCCATAGAGAAACATGCCTATGACTGTGATCAAATTCTTTTCCAACTGTAACTCAGCGGTATAATCGATAATCATCAAATGATCATCATGTTCACCAAAGGCCGTCGTTTGTATTTTCTTTAACTCCTTGGTGACTTGGTCATGGTCTTTTGCTAAAATTAAAGTTTTCATATAATTTCTTGTACTATAACCAGGATCATTGGCATTGAGAAAATCCAACATGCTTTGCGATACGACAAACTTGATATTCATGGCCTGATCAAACTCTAGATAGTCTTTTGGATAAGTATCGACAACACTGACATTGAACTCTTTTCGCTCCAATTCAGAAAAAGTCGTTGCCGTTGTTTCTTCTTCATCTAAGTAATTACGAACCAATGTGACTTTTCTTGCTTTCTTGTTGGGATACACATCAAAATGATTCACTTTCATTTTTTCGTCGTCGATTTTGACCATTGGATTGACTAAAATCAAGCGCATTTGTGATGGCGTATAATCTTTCGGATTCAAATGTAACTTTTGTAAATAGTCTTGATAATCTTCATCCTTTAATACGATCAAAATGGCATTTTGCTGCTCAATGGTATCGACAAAGTCATTAAACTTTTTGGTAGTGCCTACTAGATGATCTAAAAGCACATGACTTTGTGTATACTGAAAACCTTCATCAATTCCTTTCGTTTCCAACATCTCTTCTATGACATAATCTGTCTGTGGATCATCATTTCGCTCTTTCGTAATGACAATATCGTACATTGGAACGTTTAGAAGATTCGAGCTACTGAAGGATACATATTCAACAAAGGTGGAGAACGATACAAATAAAACAATGCTGACGACTAAAGATAAGATCGTAATGCGATATTTCTTTTTATTGCGCAACATATTTTTACGGGCAATATCGCCTTCGATGCCAAACAACTTCGAAATAAGAGGATGACGGCGTATTTTTCGTTTGGTTAATTTGATATCATCGGAAAGACGAATGGCTTCGATGGGGCTGATTTTAGAAGCTTGACGGGCTGGAAGATAAGCGGACAATAAAATCGTCGCAATCATATAGAGAATCGGAATAAGAATAAAGAGCGGATAAAGTGATAATTTAAAAGGCACAGCGAAGATATTAGGCAATAAGTGATTCGTAATAGCAATAACGATGGCAATTCCTAAAATACCACTTAAAACACCGATCGGTATTCCAATTAAACTGACGATGAATGCTTCAAAAAACACGGTTTTCTTCAGTTGTCGTTTGGTGGCTCCAATACTTGCGAACAGACCGAATTGTTTTTTTCGTTCCATGACGGAAATGGCAAAGGAGTTGTAGATGACGATCGCACAACCGATCATGATGAGACTTAGGACGATCACGATCACGATGACAAACGTCTCGTTGATACTGGTATAAGAACTTTCTCCATAGAACGATAACAACACTTCATTATAGTCTAAATTATAGACGCGTCGATTATCTTGCGCTTGATAAGGCAAATCTAAGAGGGCCGCTAATTTAGTTGTTTTTTGATGAACGTTTTTAACGCTTTTATAAGTGATCGTCGCAGTCATTGGCTGATCTTCGATAACACTTCCATCAAGTTTAGTAAATACGGTATACCCTGGTGCCGAATAAGGCTCAAGGTTTTGGCGTTCCATAAAGCCAACGACGGTATAGGTCTTCGTCGTTTCACTAGAGAAGGTCTCCCCCTCTTGGAGCATCAAATGTTGATCGATTTGACAGCAACCTTCCATTTCTTCAGAAAGTACACGTTTCCCTAAATCTAACGTGATCGGATCTCCTAAATGGTAAGTGACTTTGCCATTAGAGGCAATATGCTCAGATAGAAGTACTTCAGTATCATTTTTAGGAAGTCGTCCACTGAGCAGTTTGACATTATTTAAGACCGTATCGTTGACCTTTTCAACATAAAGATAAGGTTTGTATTCGTTTTGGGATCCCGGAAGAATGGCATAGCCTACTTCTTGTTCCAACAACACTTTCTCAATATCCGCATGATTTTCTAAGTAATGAATATTGGTGGCTGGAACATTCGCCATTTTGACGTGATAGTCCCCTTGGTCAATTTTGACTTGTTCTAAAGAATTGTCGCGAAACGTCGACGCTAAAGCACCAATTCCGGTCATGAGGGCAGTCGATAGAATAATGCCGATAATCGTCACAATCGTTCGCTTTTTATTCATGAGCAGGTGTTTGATCGTAAGTTTATTTAATATATTCATCTTACTTCACCTTTTCATCACTGATGATCTTTCCATCATCTAGCGTAATAATGCGGGTCGCATTGAGCGCTAAATTATGATCATGCGTAATCATGATGATGGTCTGATTATACTTTTTATTGGATACTTTAAGTAGTTCGATGATCTCCTTGCTGGCTTTGGAATCCAAGTTTCCCGTCGGCTCATCCGCAAGTAATAAAGAGGGGCGATTCATGAGCGCTCTACCGATCGAAACACGTTGTTGCTGTCCACCAGAGAGTTCATTCGGCAAATGTTTCACTCTGTTCTCTAGTCCTAAGGTCGCAATGATTTCCTTAAGATAAGCTTCATCGACCGTCTTGTTATCAAGCAAGATTGGCAATGTGATATTTTCTTTGACATCTAATATTGGAATCAAGTTATAAAATTGGTAGATCAAGCCAACCTGGCGACGTCTAAAAATGGCCAGATTGTTTTCATCTAGTTGATAGACATCTTGTCCATCTACATAGACTTTGCCACTCGTTGGACGATCGACTCCACCTAAGATGTGTAGGAGCGTACTTTTCCCACTGCCACTCGCTCCGACAATGGCGACAAACTCTCCTTGCTCCACAGAAAAAGAAACATCATTTAAAGCTTTGACGAGCGTATTCCCTTTGCCATAGTTTTTGCATAGATTTTTAACTTTGAGAATTTCCATTTCGATACCTTCTTTCATTTGAATTTACTTGAATCAAGGTCAGTTCCTGCACAGAAGATGGTCTTCCGTTTTTATGAACCAAATGAAATAGTAAAAAAGTAATACCCGTGACGATTACCAACCCTAAAAAGATCCAGGTTGCAATCTTCCATCTCATCTGGTTACGAATCGACCAAGTGCGCATACTTCTCACCTCTTTTCAAGATGATTTCAGTATACTTCATTCCTATGACTATACCGTGACAAATACGATTACAGTTTTGTCACTTTTAAACAATGTTTTTATAAAACTTTACGGTAAAAGTCGTGCCCTTCCCTACAACACTTTCAACACTGATGTCTCCTTGTTCGCGATCTAAAATTCCTTTGGTCATATTCAGTCCAATCCCAATCGAATCTTTATCGTTTGATTTTCCTTTATAAAATCGTTCAAAAATATGTTTCAAGTCTTCTTTTTCAATTCCTTCTCCATGGTCGGTAATTGTAACTGCCACATAGAGAGGATTGTCACTCCAAGCAAGTTCGATCAGTCCACCTACTCCGGTGTGTTCATGAGCGTTTTTGATAAGATTGACAAAGGCTTCTTTCGTCCAGTTAAAATCACAGCGAATGGTCGTCTTTTTGTCGCCGATCAGCTTGATTTTCTGCTCTTTCACTTCGATGGCAATTTCTAGTGGAGAAAGCGCTGCTTTTAAAAGATCGACGACACGCACTTCCTCAAAATTAAACTGAATGACGCCGCTTTCCAAACGTGATAATTTAAGAAGTGAGGAAACCAACCACTCAATTCGTTCTAATTGGGCTTCGTTCTTATGAAGAAACTCTTTTCGAAGTTTGGGATCTAGGTGCTCATCCTCTAAGAGATTATTGAGCATATACATACTGGTAAGAGGTGTCTTCAACTGATGGGAAATATCCGACAAAGTCTCTTCTAGATATCGCTTATCTTTGGAAATGCTTTCCTTTTGTTCCAAGAGGCGATGCGTAATCTGATAGATATCATTTTCTAATACTGAGAAGGTCCCTTCTTCAAACTCTTGAAGATGAAATGTATACTTATTATTTAAGACATCCTGCATATAATGACTCATTTGCCCAAGCTTTTTATAGAATTTAGAAAGATGGTACATATAAACCGCAATGATTCCAAGTGCCAACAGTAAAAAAGTCGTAAAAAAGCCAAACCAAATCTTGGTAGCTAGTTGTCTTTGCCCCTTTAGCTGGGCAATGTGTTCTTCTTCGATCCCATATTTTTCTAATTGTTCTAAAAATTCTTTGCCATCTCCTAATTCATCGCGCAAAATACGGATCATTTCGTCTTCCATCTCTGGATGAGCTACAACAATCGCATCCAGTAATTGGGCTTTTTCTTCCAGCAAATTCTTCTGATAAAGACGTAGACTCCCCCAAGTGAATACACTGCCAATGATCGAAATGAAAAGAAGGATGAATAAAAATTCGCGAATAATTTTTTGAAATTCTTTACTTTGGGTCATTCGATCACCGCCTTATAACCAATACCACGAACCGTCTGAATGATTTTTGGATGATCTTTTTCGTCTTCGATCTTTTCCCGCAGACGTTTGATATAGACCGTTAAAGTATTGTCGTTAACATAGTCTTCGTTGATATCCCAGATATCTTTTAAAATTTGTTCTCTAGTAAATACTTGATTGGGATTACTGATTAAAATCAACAAGATTTTATATTCTAATGCCGTCAAAAAGACGTCTTGCCCATTTTTTAACACTTTGGCTTGTTTTAAATCAACCGTGAGATTCCCCGTCTTGATAAGGTTAGAGGAAACTGTCGAACGAGCCCTTAAAACTCTTTTAATTCGGGATAAGAGTTCTCTTGCTTTAAAAGGTTTGGTAATATAATCTTCGGCTCCCATATCAAGGCCCATAACAATGCTCACTTCATCGTCGACAGCAGTAAGAAAAATGACTGGGACATCACAGTGACTTCGAATCTCTTGGTATAAGTCAAAACCATTGCCGTCTGGCAGCGATAAATCTAGTAAAATCAACTGGTAGGCAAACTCGTTTTTTAAAAGAAGTCGAACTTCTTCACAATTGGAAACACCATCGACCTTAAATCCTTCTTGATTCAAGTAATAAGAAAGTCCCATCTGAATCGTTTTATCGTCCTCAACGATCAAAATCTTATCCATTCTATCACCTTCTTTTTTTAGTATATCAAAAAACAAATAAATTTTTGTGAATATTTTGTCATATTTCTCAATAAAGACCGATCGTTTTAGAGTTTAATTCAAATTCCTTTTATTTGGGATCGAATTTTCCGCTTTCTATTTACACTAGATCACTGGGAATCTCTTTAACTTTCATTTTCAAACATAAAAAAACACCTTATCTATTTTTATAAGGCGTCTTACTTATCGATATTTTTCCATTGATTTCATCATCTGATTGATCTGTTTTTGACTTGGTTTGCGTCCCATCTGCATCATTAAAGTCTTGATCATCTCTTCATTGATCGGTGGGTTTTTCTTTAAGTATTTCATCATGAAAAATCTTGCTAAAAAGAAACCGATGACGAGTCCAATAAGAAGTCCTATTGCTACTTGTAAAATATCCATCCACATTATAAATCATCTCCTTAATCTTATTTTACTAGATATCCGACCTTTAGACAAGCATTTTTATCTCATTCAGCCAAAAGTAGTCCTGCATCGCAAAATCGCAGACAAAATAGTTGGATTGGTAATCTTCCAATACTTGAAAAAAGGAAGAAAAATCGTGATCGGTGGTCATTTTCATATGGGTATTTTTTACTTCCAAGGTGCTTACTTCATCGCGATAAAGATCGTTGATGTAATGTATATTTTCTTTTTTGGAATAAGCCATTTCGCGGTGCAATTTCAAATATAAATACTGATCCAGATGATCTTTTTCGTTTTTTTCGATAATTTGATGAAACAAGTTAAATCCATAGTGTACATCTTCTTCATGAAGATAGTAAATCTGTCTTAAAATATTATAAAGTAAGCGCGGTGTTTCTTTATATAGATCAACAAATTCTTTTTTCATTGGAAACACATAAAAAACTCTCATTTTCATCACCTTTTTCAGCATAACAAAAATGAGCGTTGTTTTTTGTCGATTATTTTAGTAAATTTTCAATTTTTTCTTCAATGGTCTCAAGTTCAAAACCGAATTTTGCCAAGACGTCTTCCTTCTTGCCACTGTAGCCAAAATGATCGACTGTAATCAAATATTTGTCATTATAGACAAATTCGTTCCAAGAATAGGAAGAAGACGCTTCTATAACGATCACTTTCACACCGACAGGAAGCAATTCTTCTTGGTATTCTTCTGGCTGATTTTTGAACCGTTCGATACTTGGCATACTGACTACGCGAAGATCATAACCTTTTTCACGAAGATGTTCCTGTGCCTTGAGGGCTAAATCTAACTCTTCTCCGGTCGCTACTAAAATACCATTTAAATTACGATCATATTCTTTGACAATGTAAGCGCCTTTGGCAACTTCTCCGACACTTGTATGTTCTTGCACTGGAACTTTGTTACGGCTTAAGATGATCGCCGTTGGGTTACTGCCATTTTCTAAAGCGGCTTTATAAGTCCCAATCACTTCGTTCGCATCGGCTGGCCGGAACACTTCCAAATTGGGAATTGCACGTAACGCTACTAATTGTTCAACTGGTTGATGAGTTGGTCCATCTTCTCCAATACTGATCGAATCGTGCGTAAAAACATAAATCACTGGCAAATTCATGAGACAAGCCATACGAATCGCTGGTTTTAAGTAATCGGAAAAAGCTAGAAAACAAGAGCCAAACGGACGCAAACCAGAAAGCGCTAAACCATTCAAAATCGCTCCCATTGCATGTTCTCTCACGCCAAACCAAATATTTCTTCCTAAATATTGATCACGAGAAAAATCTCCCATTCCTTCTAGATAAGTCTTGGTAGAGCTAGCAACATCCGCACTTCCGCCAATGAAATGAGGGTAAGCTTTTGCAATTTCATTTAAGATTTTGCCGGATGTTACACGTGTTGCTTCCATCTTATCTTCTGGAAAACGATACGTCAAATCTTTTAACGACCATATTACATTGTTGTCATCCAATTCATCCACTTGCTTTTGAATATCTTTATCAAGCGCATTATAAGATGCTTCCCATGAAGAATAGTTATCGGCAAGTCGATCATCAATGATTTTTTGAAAATCGGTCATCACATCGTTTGAAATGGCAAACGGAATATCACGCATCTCAAACTTTTCCTTAATCGCACTGATATCATCTTTTTCAAGTGGCTTTCCATGCACTTCATTTGTGCCTTGCCATTTTGAATATTTTCCAATGGTGGTCTTCACTTGAATCAAGGTAGGCTTTTCTAAGTTTTGTTTTGCCTTGGTAATTGCTTTATCAATGGCACCTGGATCTTCCCCATTGGGAACAGTAATAACGCTCCAGCCAAGGGCATCAAAACGATCCGTTATATTCTCTGTAAAAGTCATCTCTGTTTTACCATCAAGAGAAATGTTGTTAGAGTCATATAAAACGATCAATTTATGGAGTTTAAGTGTTCCCGCAAGCGAAGCAGCTTCATAAGAAACTCCTTCCATCAAATCTCCATCACCACAAAGCACATAGGTATAATGGTCGATGAAATTGTCTTTGTACTTATTATATAGGTTGGCAAGATAACGTTCGGCAATCGCCATCCCTACTGCCGAAGCAAATCCTTGTCCCAATGGACCAGTAGACATATCTACTCCTGGAGTCAAAGCGTATTCAGGATGTCCTGGTGTAATAGAATCTATTTTTCGAAAATTTTTTAAATCATCTAAAGAAATGTCAAAACCTGCCATAAACAAAGTCGCATATAAAAGCGCTGAACCATGACCGGCAGACATTACAAAACGATCACGATTGATCCAATGAGGATGCTCTTTAGAAAAATTCAAGTGATGCGCATATAATGTATAAAGAATTGGGGCAGCTCCTAAAACTATTCCCGGATGCCCACTGTTCGCTTCAGCAATCATATCTATTCCTAATAGACGAATTTGATCGATAATTTTTTGTTCATTGATATTTCCTATTTTTTTCATAATATCAACTCCTTATCTTTATTATATCACTTGTGCTAATAAGAGCCAAAGAAATTTTACACTCTTCATATGACCTTGACACATAAAAACTCGAACCATAAAGATTCGAGTATAATTAATCTGATGCCCTAAAGGAAGAAGTACGACAACTTTATTTTATTAATTTCTTTTGTTTTTCTTGTCTGTATAAATATTCTTCTATATGTATTTGATGATAGTCTGGATCGTAATTTTGTAAGTTATTGAAAAAATCCATCATAAGAGCATTGAAAGGTTTATATCTACTACGAGCATTTCGTATTCTAATACTTCTTAAATGGGGATATGAGTCTTCATAATAAGTAAATCTTAATTTATAATATTCTCCTTCATTACTAATTGTCATAGAATCAGCATTTTTATAGTCAAAAGAGATACTATCATCACTAATCCAAGTGATTTTTTCATTGTTAAAAACTTTTTTATATAATTCACTATTTTTTAAACTTTGATTTGCTTCAAAAATTCGTGTATATAATTTCCTTTTTTCATTAATATCACTACATTGTGACCAATCATAATCACTTACTTTAAATACATCTCCATTTTTAAATGATTTATATAATGCATCAAATAAATTATAAATAATCATATTTTCTTTTGTTATAAAAAATTCGGTTTCTTGATTTCTATCAAAAGAAGTAAAATATAAATCTCCGTTATCACAATATATTATTCCTAACTTTTTATTGTCATCTATCAAATAATAATTATAAAATTCACTATCA
>CANPXY010000031.1 GCA_947587115.1 uncultured Bacilli bacterium | reverse complement strand
ACGGGAGGTGGGGTGTTTTCTGTAAAAAAAGTGTAAAAAAAACGCTAAACATAATATTTAGCATTCTTCTCTTTCTATGAATCGATTGTCTTTTTGACTTTGCCAATTCCTTGTTTAATATCTTTCTTAAAGAAGTGATAGGTACAGTTCAATAATATGAATACTGGTAAAGCAATGATGATTCCGAGCATACCTCCTAGAGAACCACCGATCATGACGGCGAAGATGGTCCAAAGAGGATTGATATTGTTGGTTTTACCATAGATCTTAGGGGAAATGATATAGCCATCGATCTGAGGAAAAATAAGACAGATAATGAGCGTACCCACAAAGACGGGTGTAGAGACTACACTTGCTGTAATGACTGCAATGATATTGGTAATTAATCCTCCAAAATAAGGAATAATCGTCGTCACACAAGCCAAGATTCCTAAAAGCAACCAGTTAGGATGTCCCACTAAAAAGAACACAAGACAGTATTCGATCAGTTGAATGACCATGAATAAAGCAAGGCCTTTAAGATATTGACCAATCTCATCATCTAAAGATTTTACATAGTCAAAACTACGGTTTTTAAGACGTTTTAAGAATAGTTTAATTCCCGCACGAATTTTGTCCATGTCTGCAAGAAAATAAATGGATACAATGAAGACAATGATCGTTTGGGACAAAATATTGATCGATTTACCTAAAATATCTACTGTACCATCAGAAACTAATTTGCCAAGTCCCTGAATGGTATTGTTGAGCATATCTGAAATTGCAACTTGAAATTCTCCTAAGTTGATATCGAACTTACTTGAAACATCCTGTAAAACTTCGATGATCATCTTTGAAAAGAGAATCAACTGATCATATACAAGTGGCAATGTAATAGAGACAATTCCTACGACCAAAAGCAATATAGCTACGACGACGAGCAACACTGCGATCTGCTTGCGAACTCCTTTCCGCTCTAAAAATTTTACAAACGGATGCAAGGCATAGGCAATCGCAAAAGCCAAAATAAATGGAAAAACCAAACCGATGATGTAGCCGACGATGCCGCCCCAGACACCGACGGTAGATACACCAAGATAGAGTACTAACATCAATATTAAAATATTAACTAAGCGATAATTGATACGATCTTTGAACATAATTTTCACCTCTCTAATAAAATCGTTGTTGGACCTAAGTTGGTGAGATGGACTTCCATAAGCGCTCCAAACTCACCAGTCTCAACGGGAATATATTTGGAAAGTTCTTGATTGAACTGTTGATATAAAGGCAGTGCTTCGTCTTTAGATAAAGCACCGAAATAGCTAGGTCGATTCCCTTTGGAAGTATCTGCATAAAGAGTAAACTGCGACACAGATAAAATCTTGCCTTCCTGCTCGAGCACCGAACGATTCATAATGCCATCCTCATCTTCAAAAATTCGTAAATGTAAAATTTTATGTACCATCCACTGAATCGTTTCGAAATCATCTCCTGAAGTAAAGCCGACGAAAAGTACGAGCCCTTGAGAAATCTTCCCTACTTCCGTACCCTGCACCGTCACCGAGGCATCGCTACATTTTTGAACAACCACCCTCATTGGATCACCCGCTCTGCCTTTTCTACATAAGATAATTTTGTAAGTCCTGCCAATAGTTGATCTAATTTCGCTACACTTTGGGTAAAGAGATCCACTTCATAGACAAATTGATCGATGCGATTGATCGTATTGACTTTATCGATGCTGACATCAAACATGCTGATCTTCTGAATGAGGTCAACCAACTTGTTTTCTAACGTATTGGTATAGATGACAATGGCCGACAGATACTTCTTATTGGTAGTAGTATTCCAATGAACACTGACCGTTCGATTCTCTAAAAGTGCTAAATTATGGCAGATCGACCGGTGCACAGAAATCCCATTTCCTTTCGTGATATAGCCGATGATTTCATCTCCTGGGATTGGATTACAACAGTTTGCCAAATTGACTTTGACTTTGTCGATTCCCTCGACAATAATGTCTCCCTCAGCTTTAATTTCCTTAGAAACCGTCTTGATCGGTTGCACTTCTTCTTTAGGGTAAATGACATTGATGATCGTACTTGGAGCATATTTACCATTGCCAATTGCAAGATAAAGATCTTCAAGGTCATCCATTTTGAATTCTTGATTGATTTTAGCAATATGCGCATCGGATAAAAATTGGGCGATGGACAACTTGCGTTTGCGAAGTTCTTTTTCTAAGCTTGTCTTGCCTCGTTCGATATATATTTCTCGCTCGCTACGTGCGAAAAATGCTTTGATTTTGTTTTTAGTCTGTGTACATTTGGCCATTTTTAACCATTCTTTGGATGGCCCAGCACTATTTTTGTTCGTGTTGATTTTGACAATATCGTTATTCTGTAACTCATAGTTCAAGGGAACAATACTGTTGTTAACGATCGCTCCAACCATATGCTCTCCTACCTGCGTATGCACGCGATAAGCAAAATCAATAGGAGTAGCGCCCTTTGGAAGTTCGATGACATCGCCCTTTGGTGTAAAGACATAGATGTTGTTGTTCAACACTTCTTCCCGAACGCTGTTGACAAATTCCTCACTGGTCATCTTATCTTCAGAAAGTTCAATAATCGATTTAAAGAATTGTAATTTTTGATCGGTACTCGTCTTAAAGACCTGTGAAGCATCTTTGTGCTCTTTATAGGCCCAATGGGAAGCAATTCCATTTTCTGCTACTTCGTCCATTTCATACGTTCGAATCTGAATTTCAAATAAATATCCATCTAATCCAAAAACGGTCGTATGTAAAGATTGATAACCATTCGGTTTAGGCATCGCTATAAAATCTTTAAAACGCTTTGGTATCGGACGAAACTTGGAATGAATAATTCCTAGTGCCAAATAACATTCTTGTTCGGTATGAACAAGAATTCGAAGTGCCAACAAATCGTAGATGTCACTGAATTTTCGCCCTTTCTCTAATTTATTATAAATACTGTAGATACTCTTGGAACGGCCTTTAATTTCGTGCGGAATCTCATGTTCCGTCAAGAGATTCGAGACTTCTTTTTGCATCTCATAGACCGTCGTATCACGTTCCACTTTGGTCCGGTTGAGTTTTTCAGCAATATCATAGAAAATTTGAGGTTTTAAATAGCGAAGAGAAAGGTCCTCTAACTCGCTTTTGATTTTATGGATTCCCAAGTGATGGGCAATAGGAGCCAAAATTTCGAGAGTCTCTTTCGCTTTTTGATGCTGTTTCGCTTCCGGAAGAGCCCACAATGTTCGCATGTTATGTAGACGATCCGCAAGCTTGATGATGATCACCCGCACATCCTCACTCATTCCGACAATAATTTTTTTATAATATTCGATCAAGTAATCATTTTCTGTCGAAAAGTTCAATCGTCCCAATTTTGTAACTCCGTCGACTAATCGACTCACTTCTTTGCCAAAAAGTTCCTCGATCTGTTTTAATGGAACATCACAATCTTCGACCACATCGTGCAAAAGAGCTGCTTCAATCGTCGCTTGATCTGCGTAAATTCCCGTCAAGATCACGGCCACATGCAACGGATGATTAATATACGCTTCTCCTGTTTTACGGAATTGTCCACGATGCTTTTCTTCTGCAAACTGGTAGACACGCCGGATCTCATCGAGTGCTTTATCATCGGTAATATAACTTTTCAACTTTTCAATTAAATCATCGATCGTATATAATTTATTTACCTTTGTCATAACATTTGCTCCTTGTAATTATTATATGATTTCCATAGATTCTACTGGCTCTTTTTTGTCGCTTTCCCAACTCTTCTTTACATAAAGATCTATTTTTTGATTATTTAAATGTAAAATATCGTGTACGATATCGGCAAGTGTCAAATCTTTGGCCTTTGACCATTGAGAAGTTTTTAAATATTCCCAAATATCGTGTTCCTTGATATAAGGAAATCCCAGACGCCGTAATTCCATCTCTTTGGCTCGAAGTGCTGGTTTCACACGTTGGTAAAGTTCTTCTTGTGATTGAAATTCAATATCCATAACTCCTCCTTACATTCACTTTCATTATATCGAATCAAACTGCATTTGAAAAGTAAAATTCTCTTTTTCTTCATCTATTTTTTAGCGCGAGGAAAATGATGATAATAGACATCCTTAAGTCGATCGGTCGTCACATGCGTATAAATTTGGGTTGCCGATACACTGGCATGCCCCAATAATTTTTGAACGGTAAAAAGATCGCATCCCTCATTGAGCAAGTGCGTCGCAAAACTATGACGAATCATATGAGGCGAGATACTTTTGTGAAGCGAAGTTTTCTTGATCATTTGGTCTAAAATGTAGCGAACACCACGATCTTGTAAGGGTTCCCCTCGATGGTTTAAGAATAACCAAGAAGAGTTCTTGTTTCCCAACAGTTGTTTCCTGCCATCCCTAAGATAGACATTCATCGCCTCTTTGGCATAGTCTCCAAAAGAGACCAACCGTTCCTTATTCCCTTTTCCTAAAATACGAATCGTTCGATCGCTTGAATCGATGTCTTCTAATTGAATCGACACAAGTTCACTTACACGTACTCCCGTCGCATATAACAGTTCTAGCAAAGCCTGATCTCTTTGCCCTAAGGGCGTCGACAGATCACTTACCTGAAACAACTCCTCTAATTCATTATATTGAAAATAACGAGGTAATTTCTTTTCTTTTTTAGGAAGAGTCAAAAGAGAAAACGCATTACTTTCTACGACATGTTCCTTGACAAGATATTTGTAGAAACTGCGTAGAGCACTGATCTTTCTAGCAATCGAAGAATTTTTAAGTTTCATCGTATCCGCAAGATACATCAAAAAGAAACGAAGATCGTTATATTCAATTTCGCGGTAATCTAAACCCTCTCGTTCCAAGTAATGAAAGTACTCTAAAATATCGTTATAATAACTTTGAATTGTATCAGACGAATAATTTTTTTGATACTGTAAATAATCTACATATTTTTTTAAATCATTCATAATATCATCTCAAGTCTATTATATCACAACTAAAAAGAAGAACAATCTAGTTCTTCTTACGTTTGACATAACTTGGAAGATCTCCTGGCTGAAGATCTTTTAAATCATCTAAATCTAAAACTGCAAACAATTCATCTGGGTCAGCGACCGCTTTGATGCATTGAAGAGATGGATAATCCGGTACCAGTGCAAGTGGCTCTTCTAGAGTTTTCAAATCCACCTTGCGTACCTTTCCAGCTTTTAACGTCAATGTCTCATCCACTAGACCCTTACTTTTGAGATATTTGTCTACATAGCGGCATAGTTTTCGAATTTCAAGATAACCATTCTTTTGATTGGCAACATCTTCAATCCAACTCGCAATGCCGTTTTTATAACAAGTTGAGTAATGATAACGAAGACCATAATTGATCTCATTAATACTGTAAGGTGACATCTGATAAGCAAAATCATTGCGTATCGACCGAAGTAAATCTAGGTGCTTTATAGATTGACGTTTAATATACGCTTTTGTAGTTCGTAGAACGGTCTTTGGACGATCTTTTTTATAATAAGCTTTGATGCGTTCTAACTGTCCCTGTTCATTGGTATAAACTACCCGAATATAGCCGTGATTCTGTCTAGAACAACGACTGATATAATTTTTGTGGGCATTTAAAAATTCTTCGATCATCGGTTGAAACTCCGGATCGGTTCGTACTTCATCAGAATTTTCAAAGTGACTGCTCATGTAAGTATCTAAAGCCTGAAGATCCATCACTTTTAACGTCTTGTAGATCTTGCAATCATCGTCGAGTGCGATAATTAGTCGAGCTTCCATGCGATACTCCCCCTTATTACGGCCCTATTATACCACAAATCCGTGAAAAAGTCAAAAGGCCAACTTTATTTTTCATAAGAGCAACTGCTACATTTAATATGGTCGTTTTTTTGTACAAGTTGACTGCCACATTCTGGGCATTTTTCCGGGATTGGCTTATCCCATGATGCAAACGTACACTTTGGATAATGGTCACACCCATAGAAGATCTTGCCCCGTTTCGTTTTTTTCTCGATGATCTTTCCATCACAAAGTGGACAGTCCATGATCTCTTTGACCTCTTTCGCTTCTTTTTTAATGTACTTACAATTTGGATAATTGCTGCAAGCTACAAAAGAGCCATATTTTCCGCTGCGAATGACCAGTGGATTTCCACAGACTGGACAACGCTCCCCTGTCTCTTGCGGTCCTTTTTTCTCCATGTGATCGAACGCATTCTTAACTCTTGGTTCGAACAGCTGGTAAAAATCTTCCAACACTTGATTCCAAACCTTCTTACCTTCTGCAACTTTGTCCAAGTCAAGTTCCATATCGGCCGTATAACGAACATTGATCAAATCTTGAAAAAATTCCTGCAATTTATCGGTCGTTTCAATTCCCATTTCCGTTGGAACAAATTTCTTATCTTCCATCGTCACGTAATCACGCTCTTTTAAAGTGTCGATCGTTTTCGCATAAGTGGATGGCCGGCCAATGCCAAGTTCTTCCATTTCTTTGATGAGTTTAGCTTCGGTATAGCGTGCCGGAGGTTTCGTAAAATGTTGTTCATCTTGAACTTGATCAGTAGATAGAACAGCTTTCTGATTAGGATCCATCGCTGGTAAGATCTTATCTTCACTGCTTTCATAATCTTGATAAACTTTAAGATACCCATCTTCGATTAATACTTGTCCTGTCGCCTTAAACTGATAGTTATTGTTATCTAAAATAACGGTCGTCTGTTGGACTTTCGCATCCGCCATCAAAGACGCTAAAGTTCGATAATAGATCAGACGATACAACTTGTATTCATCGTTAGATAGATAAGGTTTCATCTTCTCTGGAGTTCGCTCGATGCTAGTTGGTCGAATCGCTTCATGGGCATCTTGAACATTCTCGGTCTTTTTTGTTTTTTTCTGATAGCCAATAAAATTTTTACCATAATGCTGTTCAATAAAATGATAGGTACTTCCAACAAATTCATCCGATAGACGAATCGAATCCGTTCTCATGTAAGTAATAAGACCGATCGGTTCTTTTTCTACTTCGACTCCTTCATAAAGTTTTTGGGCCAGCGTCATCGTCTTTTTAGCGGAAAAACCGAGTTTCGTTGAGGCTTCCTGTTGGAGCGTACTTGTAATGAAAGGCGGCTTGGACTTTTTCGCTTTCTTCTTCTGATCGATAGATTCAATACGATACTCTTTCCCAAGGGCATTTAAAACTTTCTGGGCTTCACTTTGACACTTTAACGTAAGCTCTTCATGATCAAAACTGAATAATTCCGCTTCAAAGTCCGGAAAGATAGCCGTAATGGTCCAATATTCAGAAGGAACAAAACGCTCGATCTCACGCTCACGATCGACAATCAATTTTAAAGCTACGCTCTGCACGCGTCCGGCACTTTTGGCACCCGTTTTAGACTGTAACAATTTACTGAGACGAAACCCAATAATACGATCTAAAATTCGTCTAGTCTCTTGAGAGCGAACCAAATCATCATCGATCTTAGAAGGTTTCTGCATGGCTTCTAATACTCGATCTTTTGTGATTTCATGAAACAATACACGCTCATAATTCTCATCCTTGATATCCAAAGCATCCTTTAAATGCCAAGAGATTGCTTCCCCTTCACGGTCCGGGTCGGTTGCAAGATATACATGATCACTTTCTTTAACTGCTTTTTTCAACTCTGCAATCAATTTTTTCTTGCCACTGATCGGAATATAACTTGGCGTAAAGCCATGTTCGATATCGACTCCTAATCCATATTTACCTGTCGTAGCCAAATCACGAATATGACCTTTGCTGGATACGACCTTATAGTTTTTTCCAAGATACTTTTCAATCGTCTTACTCTTGGATGGGCTTTCGACAATTACTAAGTTTTTTGCCATCTAATCACGTCCTTACATTCATTTATACTAATAAAAATTTATTTTGTCAATTCTTTTCTCTATTATATTACCTAGGGTTTTAATTATGACTTTTTGACAATTCAATTTTATCATACGCAACCAAAAGAAAAGTCCTTATAGAAGAACTTATCTGTTTAATAGAAAATCTTTGACGGGCGCAAAAGTCTTGCGATGTTCATCGATAATTCCATATTTTTGAATTGCTTCGATATGGGCCTTTGTAGGATAGCCTTTATTATTTTTAAAGCCATACATCGGATATTGCTGATCTAATTCGTACATCATGTGATCTCGAGTAACTTTGGCAATCACACTCGCTGCGGAAATGGTAATACTTTTTAAATCTCCTTTGATGATAGAGGTCGATGGTAGATCTAAATCTAATTTCATCGCATCGATCAAAACATGTTCAGGAACTATCCCACAATCTTTGATGGCGTCCTTCATCGCTAATTTAGTTGCTTCATAAATATTGATTTCATCGATGACACGCGCATCTTGCATTCCAATTCCAATCGCGATCGCTTGGTCTTGGATCATCGTATAGAATTTCTCTCGCTGTTTTTCAGTTAACTTTTTAGAATCGGTCAGGCCATCCAAATGAAAAACTTCCGGGAGAATGACACAAGCTGCTACCACTGGTCCGACCAAAGGACCACGTCCCACTTCATCAACACCAGCAATGAGATGAATTCCCGCTTTACGAAGTTTTCGTTCATAGGCATAATTATCGATCGATTTCTCAGTCTTCATCAAACCACTCGTCCATTCGATCCCGATCGTAGATCACTTGCACCTTATCTTTTTGACCCTCTGGTACAATCACTGTAACTTCTGGCTCTAAAAGAGTGCGATAATCATGAAATTCTCTATTTTTAAGATCTTTAAAAAATATCGTTTTAAATTTTGCTAACCCTGAAAAAAGAGACCGTCCAGTGTGATAGAAGACGAAGCTTTCTGTCGCATTAGGCACAACACTATAACTTTCATAGTAAGATACATTGCCAAAATCTGGGTAGTAAGATGCTGTAACCAAAATGACATCTTCGACATCTTTACGCTCTTCAACCTTGATTCGAACCCCTTCTTCAATAAATCGATAAAGTTGTTGATCGGAAAGATCAAATTGATACGTCCTTTGTTGTTCTTGATAAACCGAAATAATCTCTTCATCTGTAAATTCAAAAGACAATAATTCCGTCCATATGAAACTGATTCCTACAACGATCAATACGAGTCCCACTAGAAGGGATATAATATAACGACGCATTACGCTCTCCCCCTTCTAAACGCAAAATAGTAAATAATTCCTAGAATCGATCCCACCAGTAACAAAAGTCCGAATAACAAAATGATGAGTCCGATAAAGCCAAATCCTTGAAAGCAAAAAACAATGGCGCCAATCAATGTAATAAAAAGGGCGATAAACGTAACCCAAAGTGGTAATGTCAATAAAACAACGACAATTTGAATGAGGAATAAAAATGGACGAAACATCATCGCTGCATAGTTTTGCTTTTCGGCCGGAACTACTTTTTCTGAATTCTGACTCTTCTGAGGACGAGATTCTAAAACAGTCGGACGTTCTTCCCCAACCAAGCGTTTGATAAACACATATAGGAACACAACAGCCACCAAGAGATAAGAAAAATGAATTAAAAAATTCCAAATGTTATAAAGTGGCCGATAGAAAGAAGTTGAAAGTGGCATCAAGACAAATTTTCCTAACGTATCTAACAATAAAAATGGTAATTTCAATAACCAAATAAAGAACAGAACGACCAATACTTTAAAGACTATGCGAAGAATTTTGATTCCTTTTTCTGTCTCTAACAATTTTGAAAAATCCTTACAAAAAGACAAAATCTCATCTACAATAAAATTAAGTAATTGATCAAATCGTGCCATAAGACTCTTTTTCTTATCGACTAGACCATGGGTACGTTTGAGATCCTCTACGAATTGATCGATATTTCCAAACGAAGCAATGGTATCTTTATAAGAAACTCCGGCTTTTTTCGCTTCCTCCAGTTTATTTGTAATCTCTTCGATGATTTTTTGGACATCTTCTTCTTTAAGTCCTTCTAACCGCGCATGCAATGTAGTTAAAAATTGTTTCTTTGTCATACTACCTCCTATGATTCTATATTCTACTATCATTTTATGATGGAACAAAATGCTTGTCAAGAGCAATACTGATTTTAAAGCAAGAAAAAAAGCACTAATGTGCTGATTTCTTTGTATAAACTGTTGGACGAATTGGCATTGGATCTATATCAGTTCCCTCAAGTGAGATGGTTGGCTCCTGCAACAATTCTTCTTTGCTCTTGCCAAAAGTAGCTTGCACTTCCTCATCAGAAAGTCTATGGATCGTATGAATTGCTTCTAGCGTCTTGAAATTCAATGGATATTTATCCAAAAGGCTTTCTTTATCAAGCCCATACCAAGCCATAAGCTGTTCATCGTCATAATAGCCAATCAACTGAATCGTTTTGATTTCTTCTCTCGTAGTTGGATAACATTTCAAAATTTCTTCTCGGCTCATATGAAACAACGTTTGAAGTTCTTCATCACTCTTGCTCTTAATCCAAGAAAAACAGTAATATGCTTCCTTAGTTAAAGGATATCTTGCTTTTAATTCATCTTTAGATAATTCGGTCGAACAACGACTTTGAAATTCACGATAACAACCATTCGTAAGCATTGAAGGCACCAGTGCTATATGATGCTCTTTCGCATACATTCTACGTGCATGTAATTCTTCTGCCGATATCATGACTCGACATGGACAATCAATTAAGATATAATCTTTAACTCCCAGTGCTTCATAGACCGGTATATATTTCTCCATAGCTCGATAATAAGTTAGAGGCAAAAAACGCATACCTCGATCAATTTGATCATCATTATATCCTTGCTTTTCCAAAAATTGATAACATTCTTCGACGATTGAAAAAAAGTTTTCCAATGTAAACTGCCCCGTCATATCATGGGACCAAGCATATTGATCTCTCTGATGCTTTCTGATTAACTTTTGACGATAATAGCGATCTTTACCTTCGATTGAACGTGCGAAACGATCGTAAACCTTATCTTCAAAATCTTTTCCCATAAGATGAAAATAAGCTTTAAGTTCGTCGATGATTTCCTGTCTTGTAAGTGTCATATAAAATACCTTCTTCCCTTTTTACCGCGGTATATTATACTACTTTTTTTCGAATCTGTCAAATGTTACCGGACCAAAACGTCCCTCTTTAAGATCCCGAACGATTAAAGCATACACTTTTTCGAAGAGAACAATGCCACCTTTTCCAAGGCAACCATTCTTTTTCCCAATCGCTTCATAAACTTCCGTCAAGTCTTCGCCAAGTGATGAAATTCCATAACGCTTTTCAAGGGCACTTGGATAAAGTTCATGAAGTTTTCGTAAAACAAAGGCACTGATTTCCTGTAGATCTAGAAGTTCTTCCTTGATTGACGAAAAGGCTGCCAAAATTAGAGCTGTCTCGGCATCCTCGATTTTGGGCCATAAAATTCCCGGCGAATCCAAAAGTTCAATATCTTTATGGATCCGAATCCATCCTAGAGCTTTGGTAACCCCTGGACGATCCCCCACCGTCGTCGCTTTTCGTCCAACCAAGCGATTGATCAATGTACTTTTGCCAACATTCGGAACTCCTACAATCAATGCTCTGATATTTCGAGGCTTAAGTCCTTTTTTTGCCCGTTCTCTATTGTTTTTTTCCATCAACTCATGACTGATTGCAAGAATCTTGTCTAGATCCTTTCCATGAAGCAAATCGACAGGCACAACCCGATAACCTTGTTCTTGATAAAAACGAATAAATGAATCTGTAACCGCACGATCACATAGATCATATTTACTCATGATCAAAATACGAGGTTTATCTTTAACAAGTTCATCGATATCGACGATCTTACTAGATTGTGGCATTCTAGCATCGATCACTTCGTAGATCACATCAATAAGAGCTAATTTTTCTTTGATTTCACGTTTCGTCTTAGCCATATGCCCTGGGTACCAGTTAATATTTGTTTTATTTTCATTCATTTTTATCACTTCCATAAATTATTTAATTTCTTCAAGTTTTTCTTGTTCTTTATTTTCTAATCTTTTCTTTTCTTTTTCAAGTTCTTTTAAACTTTTCTTTGGTGTTGGCATTTCTTCAGGCATCATTCCACCAATATCTTGAATAGCTTTTCGTACCTTTTTACCAACTTCATAGTGAACAGC
>CANPXY010000030.1 GCA_947587115.1 uncultured Bacilli bacterium | reverse complement strand
ACACCATCCTTCCTTTAGGATGATTTCTTTGTAACAACAAAAAAACCAATCTTTCGATTGATTTCTATATATCAATGCCCGAAAAGTTCGAACAGATTCGTCAATGGAGCGGACGATGGGAATCGGACCCACGTAGTCAGCTTGGAAGGCTGAGGTTCTACCATTAAACTACGTCCGCACATAAAAAGTAGACAATATTAATTATAACAGATTAAAAGCAGATGTCAACACTTTTTTTATTTAGAAATAAAAAAAGCTGATATATAGAAATGATTCATTTCTACTCAGCTTTTTTATTTTGGAAATATAACATCCTTAATAGCATCACTACTTGTTATCAATCTAACTTTTTTATTGGGATCTAAATAATATACAGGAATATTACACATTTTACACAAGAATTCTCCTGGCATTACATCCCAAGGCCTGGTAGTGGATATAACTAATGCATCTGTTTTCTGGGAAACTAAATTGGCATACGATACACAACATGAATTGATATGCAAAACATTTGAAACGACTAAATGTTCTTTTTTTATGAGCCGATCGAGCACCATTTTTTTAATAGGCATTTGTTTATAAATGGAACCACCGAATTCGACAATGGATTGCTCTAAAGGAACGCTTGTTCTTGCTAATATCTTGTTGTTATTTAAAAATGCCCCTACATTTTCTGCTGCATAATAGATTTCGTTTTTGTCAGGTAAATAGATGATAGAAAATCTTGTATTTCCTTGATCGTAGAAAGCCATTTGGATGCCCCACAATCCATCATCTTTAATAAAGTGCGCAGTGCCATCGATCGGATCGATTACCCAACTGCGATCACCTAATTGATTTTCAGAACAGTATTCTTCAGTTACAAAATGATCATCTGGGAATTTTTCTTTAATTTTATCTATCAAATATTTTTCTATCGCTAAATCTATATCTGTTACCAAAGTATCATCGGCTTTAGTATTGATTTGATAGGTCGTAGTATATTTTACTGAATCATAAGCATCTTTGATGATTCCTAAAGCATAGTTGAGCTCCTCGCTATAAGCAAAGTTTTTATTGCGTTTTCGTTGTATAAAATTTTCTAAGTCCTCTAAATATGGCATGCCAGCCTGTGCAGTACTTTGAGATAGTTTCATTGCAGAGGCATACATTGCTTTTCGAAGGGCATGTTCCAAATCCATTCCTTTGGCTAAGAACGCACTTAAATTTCCATTTAAAGTATCACCAGCACCAGTAGTATCAATGACTTCTGTTTCTATGGCCGGCATTTTGACAATTCGTTTACCGTTATAATACATTAGTCCTTCGCTACCCAAAGTGACGATCAACTTGTTTGGATATTTCTGAACACAAGCCTCGATATCATCAGTATTAAAGATCGTAGAACATTCTTTTCTATTGCATGTAATAATGGAAATTTTATCTATTAAATCTAGATTTTCTTTTTCGGTGATCGATAATTTTTCAGGACGACAAGGGGTTAAAATCAAGATTTTATGATTCTCATAACAAAAATTAATTAAAGCGGTCGTCACTTCTTTGGGTACTTTTAATTGGCAGACGATGATTTTAGATTTTAAGATGACCTCTTTATATTGTTTCACCATCTCTGGTGTAAAACTGTTAATCGCACCACTGAATCTTTGAATTTCATTATCTTTATCTTCTAACTTGATATAGATATTGGAGTAATCATTTTCTAATCCCTCGACCATTTCTACATTGGTCGTATTTACTTGATAAAAGTTTAGATTATCTAATATCTTTCTTCCAATATCATCTTTTCCAAGTCTCGTTAATATTACAGTTTTAGCTCCAGCCTTGGCTGCTGCTACCGCTTGATTCGCACCTTTTCCTCCTGGAGATACATTATCTGGAGTATCATTATAACTTCCATCGACTTTTTGAAAGAATGTCTGATCTAGCGCACATCCTCCAAAAACACAAACATCATATTTCATCTTATTTCCTCCTAATTAAATTATAACATAAAATTTTATCAAAAAGAACGAAATAAGCAAGATCGATGTTGTATAGATTTTTATCTTGAGACATGTTTAAAAAAATAAATTCATACAATGAAGCGAAAGAAGAGATGTTTGTGGATCAATATGTGATTGGACTGATGAGCAGTTTTGGATATTTAGGAATGTTCTTAGGAATGATTTTAGAAGCAGTGATCATCGTCATTCCGAGTGAACTTATTTTAGCAACCGGTGGGATCTTGGCTGCCAAAGGGGCGTTTTCCCTTTTAGGAGCTTTTCTTGTGGGCTTAATTGGAAGCGTGTTCTGTGCGGTCATTCTCTATGCCATGGGTTATTTTGGAGGACGTCCTTTTGTGGAAAAATATGGGAAATATTTTTTTATGAAAAAGGACGATCTTGATAAATGTGACATTTGGTTTCAAAAATATGGTATGTGGGCTGCTTTTGTAGGACGTAATTTTCCGATCGTTCGAACGCTCATTTCGATTCCGATAGGAATTACAAGATTATCTTTTCTCAAGTTTTTACTTTATACAACACTTGGAAGTATTCCCTGGACTTTTGCATTCGTCTATGTAGGTTTTTCACTTGGCAATAATTGGATTGTTTTACAAAATTATACTTCCAAACTTAAAATACCCATTCGTATTTTATTGATCTTGTTATTATGTTCTTATCTCTATAAGAAAGTTAAGACGCTCTATATAAGAAAGAAAACAAGAACTTCTAGAGCTTGATATCTTTATGACTGGGTCCTTTCAAAACATTGCCATCAATATCAAAACGAGAGCCATGACACGGACAGTCCCAAGTCATGGTCGTCGGATTAAACACCAAGCTACAGAACATATGTGGACAAAGATTCGATACGACGTGTTCCACGCCCTTATCATCGATGTAAATTCCACAACTTTTACCATTACGCACTTCTACTTTGACATTTTTAGGATAAAAACTATAGTTTTTCTTGATCTTGGTCTGGATAAAGATTTTGGCCATAAGAAAATTATCGATCAGATCATTCACGATTTTAGAAGTCGTCCATTTCCGGTCTGGCTGAAATAGGGAAACATAAGGATTGTCGATTCCCATGATGAGATCCGCAATGATTTTACCTGCTAAAATGCTGTTGGTCATCCCCCAAGTATTGTATCCTGTAGCAAGATATAACTGAGGATGTTTCTGGTTGATGCGCCCAATAAAAGGCAAGGAGTCATTGGTCATCAAATCATAGTTGGACCATCGGTATTCTGCTTTCTGCCGAAAATCATGTTGGATTTTCTGATCGAGGTTTTTCATTTTTTGAACACCATTTACCTCGTCGCTCAAGCGATGGCTTTCACTTAGATAGATGAAATAGGCCTTTTCCTGATCTTGATGATAGCGAAACGAGTAAGTATCAGAATCAAGATTGATCGCACTGAAATTTTGAACTTGTTCTACTGGGAAAGCCCCAATATAAGATTTTTCAAGATAAGTTTTAAAAGGAATAAAGAACGGTATTAAGAAAAAAGGGTAATGACAACAGATGACGACATGCTTGGCAGTGATGGTGCCACCCGAAGTTTTCACGATATAATTTTTGGAGGTTTGTCTTTTGATATTTTGGACCATGGTATGTTCATAAAATTGAATATTCTTCTTTTTACATAGTTCTTTTAAAGCCACGAGATATTTTAAAGGATGAAAGACGTAAGTATCTTTGACTTTAAACGCACTTATAATATCAAAGTTGATGGGAAGGATCGATGCATCTTCTAATTTTTGCCATTGGGCAAGACCTTTTTGTTCCTGTTTCAATTTACTAAGATTTTCTTTCTGGGTTACAAAAAGATAAGAGTCTACTTTGGTAAAATCACAGTCGATATGATGGGTCTCGATGATTTCTTTAGCTAGACGAATGGCTTCTTTTTGAGATGCAATATACGCTCCCGCTACTTTAGTTCCATAACATTTTTGAATTTTAGAATATTGGTCTTGCTGTAGATAAGTAAGTTTGGCAGTACTTCGCATCGTTACTCCATGCCCGCATTGCCCCTGATCGACCACCGTAATTTTATAGGGGCTATTTCGCAACTGAAAAGCCGTATTGATTCCTGTGAGACCGCCTCCAACAATCAGTACATCGGTTTTGATATTCTGTTTTAAAGAATCTTCCTGTGGTTGTTGATCTAATTTCCATAGAGATAGTTCCGTCATAAAATCACCGTTCATAGTGTGTGATTTTTTGGTTTATTTTAATCATTCTTATGAAAAAACAAAAAAAGAGGGTAGAAATTATTGGAAAAACATGTTATAATCAGTGGCAGGTTTAAGGAAGAAGTGAGAAAAATGAAAAAGAGAAATATTGCCATCATCGCGCATGTCGATCATGGTAAGACGACCTTAGTCGATGAGATTTTAAAAACCTCAGGAATGTTTCGAGATAACGAAGATACGAGTAATGTTACGATGGATTCCAATGCACTTGAAAAAGAGAGAGGAATTACAATTTTAGCTAAGACGACATCTTTAGATTACAATGGTTACCGAATTAATATTCTAGATACTCCAGGGCATGCCGATTTTGGTGGAGAAGTTGAGCGAATCATGAATATGGTCGATGGTGTCTTATTAGTGGTCGATGCCTACGAAGGACCAATGCCACAGACAAGATTTGTTTTAAAAAAAGCGCTTGAAGCGAAAGTAAAGCCGATCGTAGTCATCAATAAAGTAGATAAGCCAAGTGCCAGATGTGAAAAAGTAGTGGATGAAGTATTGGATTTGTTTATCGAATTGGGAGCCGATGAAGAACAATTAGATTTTAATGTGGTCTATGCTTCTGCTTTGAATGGAACATCGAGTTTATCTCCAGCCCTTGATACCCAAAGTAAAGGGTTTAGCGATCTGTTAGATCTTATTATTAAAGAAATTCCAGAGCCAACGGGTGATAGCGATGCTCCATTACAGTTTCAACCAGCCCTTTTAGATTACAATGATTATGTAGGAAGAATCGGTATTGGTCGTGTTCACAATGGAAAACTCAAAGTGGGACAGATGGTCTCTTGTCTTCGTTTGGATGGTAGTGTGAAACAATTTCGTATTCAAAAGTTGTTCGGTTATATGGGCTATCACCGCATTGAAGTAGAAGAGGCAGAAGCGGGAGATATTGTTGCGATTGCGGGTCTTGCTGATATTTCGGTTGGAGAGACCATCTGCAATGTGGGAGAAAATCATCCTCTTCCAATTTTACATATCGACGAGCCAACACTTCAGATGACGATTGGTACCAACACCTCTCCGTTTGTAGGACGAGAAGGGACGCTTCTTACTGCGCGCAAGATTGAAGAGCGTCTCATGAAAGAGACGCAAAAAGATGTCAGCTTGAGAGTAGAGCCAAACGATAGCGAATCTTGGATCGTCTCTGGCCGTGGAGAGTTGCATCTTTCCATTTTAATTGAAAACATGCGCCGTGAAGGTTTTGAGTTACAAGTATCCAAACCTAAAGTCATCATCAAAGAAGAAAATGGTGTCAAATTAGAGCCTTACGAAGAATTACAAATCGAAACGCCAGAAGATACAGTCGGAAGTATCATCGAACAGTTAGGATTGCGTGGAGCGATCATGGAAAGTATGACCAACTTTGGTTCTCAAGTTCGCTTGCTCTATACTATTCCTTCACGTGGCTTGATTGGCTTTATGACGGATTTCATGACTTTGACGAAAGGTTATGGCATCATCAATCATACGTTTAAAGAGTATCGTCCTTTTGAAAATGTCGTCATTGGGGAAAGAAAACTCGGTGTTTTAGTGTCCATGGAAAACGGACCTGCGACGGCCTACAGTATCGGAAATTTGGAAGATCGTGGAACGATGTTCATTGAACCAGGTACCGAAGTTTATGAAGGAATGATCGTTGGAGAATGCAATCGTGACAATGATTTAGCTGTCAACGTTGTCAAGGGAAAAAATTTGACCAACATTCGTGCTGCCAGCAGTGATCACACCGTGGTCCTAAAACGTCCACGCCCAATTACTCTTGAATATGCACTAGATTATATCAATTCAGATGAATTAGTAGAAGTGACTCCAACGTCTCTTCGCATGCGCAAAAAAATATTGAACACCGAAGAACGCAAAAAATTTGATAGTAAAAAATAAATGAAAAGTATGAAACACTACTTTTCTTTTTTCTTGATTTTTGTTATAATGCATTTAGAATGACGAAAGTAGGTGATAAAATATGAGTGATAAAGATCAGCAAGAATTACAGAAACGAAAAAATGTAATCATCCACTCAGCTACTAAGTCAGTTAATAAAAAAGCAAAGAAAAAAGTCAAAAAGAAACCTTCTAAAAAGAAGACAAAAATTGTGATGAGTAAAGAATTAGTTATAGCAATAATGACGATTTTCTTTGCGTTGGTCGTTGTTATTGGAACGACTTATGCCGTTTTTACGACGTTTTTGACCGGAAAGCAAAGCAATTCGATCATTGCTGGCGTTTTTGAAATTACATTTTCTAAAGAAGGAGAAATGATCTCCTTAAATAATTCATATCCAATGAGCGATGAAAGGGGCTTAGAGACCAGTCCTTATACCTTTACAATTTCTAATACAGGAACACTGGATGCCGCCTATCGTATTCGTCTAGAAGAAGATACGGAAAATCCAAGTAAAATGCTCACGCACGATCAAGTGAAGATCAGTTATAAAAAAGGTAGTGGATCTTATTCTAAACCACAATTATTAAGTGAGTTAAGTAATGAATTGATCTTCGTATCCAATGAACGTTTATCTGCCAAACAAGAAACGAGCTACGAAATTAAGATGTGGGCTGATGAAAATGTAGGAAATGATGCTCAAGGAAAAAGCTACCGAGCAAAAATCGTCGTTGAAGCTGTTCAAGCCAACAATATTCAATATGAAGATACGATTCCACCAGTAATTACTTTGAAGGGAAATCGTACAGTCGAAGTCGTTAAAGGATCTAGTTATACAGAAGAAGGAATTGAAAAAATTGTAGATGATGTGGACCGCAGCTTTGATACGACAGCAGCAGCCAAAAGCATCGAATATTATAATGGACAAACAACGACCACAGTAGATCGAATTAATACAAATAATGTAGGAGTATACTATGTCTATTATAGAGTAAATGATAGCCATGGCAACGAAGGTATAGCAGTAAGAACCATCAATGTGTACGAAAAAGATACGACGCCGCCAACCCTTACTTTAGATGGCAATGAGAACATGGAGATCTATCAAGGGGACGAATATACTGAGCCAGGCTATACAGCGACAGATGATCAAGATGGAACAATCACGGACCGCGTTGTAGTAATAGGATCAGTAGCTCCTGGAAAATTAGGTAGTACAATTATTAAATATGTAGCAATTGATAATGAAGGAAACATCACAAGTAAAACAAGAACAATAACAAAATATAATTATACTAATCCCAACTGTTTTACCTTTGAAGAAGGAACGACAACAATCACTAATTATTTATGTGGAACGCACATATTAAATAATTATGATGCAATTGCGACACCTAATACACCTGAGCAAAGTCCGGCAAAAAAAATTATTACAGATGTAGTAATACCAAAAACAATTAAGGGTACGGCTGTTACCAAGATTGGTTTCTGTTCTTTTGGATGTGGTTGGGGTGGCCAGACCGGTCTTACCAGTGTCGTGATTCCAGAAGGAGTAACGGTGATCGGCGCGGATTCCTTTATTAATAATAGTTCCTTAACTAAAGTGACGTTTCCATCTACACTTCAAGAAATCGGTAGTGAGGCGTTTCTTAGTACTCATTTAAGTAGTATAAGTTTGCCAGAAGGTTTAACGAAGATAGGGGACAATAATTTTTGGGGGAGTTCATTTACTAATATCGTTATTCCATCGAGTGTTATGGAACTAGGTTCTGAAGCTTTTAGAGTTCCTTTAACAAGTGTGACAATCAAAGGTAAAAGATCCACAGAAGATTTTAATGAGTATGGTGACACTTACACTGGTCCATTTGTATGGGCTGAAGGAAGCAACTGTGAAACTCACTATAATAACAACAAAGCAAAAACTGATTTTGGAGATAACACCAACCCATGTATTCGCTGGGGAGGAAAATAATCATTAGATCATTAAAAAATGAATTAAGAACAAGGAAATAAAAATATCCTTGTTCTTTTTTTTCGACAAAAATAGAGTTTCGGAATTGTTATGATGTTGGTGGTGAAGAAAATGAAGGCAAATTTTATAATACCCATTATTATTTCGATCGTCTTAGGTGGAGTTTGTGGAAAGTTAGTGTTTGATCAATATCAGTTGAAAGAAGAAGTTTTTAATGAGGAAAGTGGAGTCTACTTTTTGCAACAAGGTGTTTATTCCAACGAAGCTTCTATGCAGGAAAACACGAAAAATCTTTCCTCCAAAGTATATGTCGTAGAGGATGGTAAATACTATGTATATGTTGGGATTACTAAAGATGTTACCAATGCTAAGAAGATCAAGGACTTATATGAAGGTAAAGGTTATTCGATTTATCAAAAAGAACTGCCTGTATCGAACTATGAGTTTATCAATAATTTAGAGCAGTACGATATCTTACTTGCCAATGCGACGAAAGATGAAGAAATACAGTCAGTGCTCAATGTCATTTTAGCAAGTTATGAAGAAACGGTGTTATCTTCTTAAAGACTTTTCTACTCAACCTCGAATAATAAAATAGAGGTGATGGGTATGTCTTATAAAATGATGGACGTTCCTCGATCAGAGCGACCAAGAGAACGTTTTTTAAAGCAAGGTGTGTCATCTTTGACGAATCAGGATTTATTGTCCATTATTTTAAAAAATGGAACAAAGGGGCAAAATGTTCAGGAAGTAGCTCTATTGCTTTTGGAAACCTTCGGTGGGGTGGACAAGCTTTCGAACATGAGCATTGTTAATCTTTCCAAAATTAAGGGCATTGGTCCAGTCAAAGCGATGGAACTGTTGTGTTGTCTTGAACTTGGGAAGCGCATTTATTTGAATTCAAATACAGAAGTGGGTGTGGTTCTCGATCATCCAGAGGCGATTTATAAGAATATGCGTTACTTATTTTATGGAAAGAAACAAGAATATTTTTATTGTCTTTATTTGAATCAAAAGCAGCAATTAATAGAAAGGAAGTTGTTATTTATGGGTACAATCAATCGTAGCGTCGTTCATCCACGCGAGGTATTTAAAGAAGCTTATTTGGCCAGTGCTTCTAGTATCGTCTGTGTACACAATCATCCCTCTAATGATCTTCATCCAAGTAGGGAAGATTTGAACTTTACTAATTCTTTGGTAGAAATTGGTAAAATTCAAGGGATTCCGATTGCCGATCATCTTATTATTGGGGAGACTGGTTACTATAGTTTTTATGAAAATCATAACATTATCCATTAAAGAGGCGGTCTATGTACAACGATAAAAGACGAAAAAAAAAGAAACTAATTTTAATTATCATCGGTTCTGTAGCAATTTTTTTATTACTCGTCTATCTATTAAAAGATGATGATCGTATGACGAAAGTAGAAGGATATTTAAAAGATGTTGTCATAAATATTGAAGAAGTATTCCTGCGTCCTTTTTTACCTAAAGAGACTGAAGTGACCAGCTGTGCAGACGATGTAGAACGGGAAGCATTAAAACGTGATCTGCAAGAGCTTACCAATTTGCTAGAATTGAAAGAGCATATTACAGATTATGATATGATCAATGCCGTGATATTATCGAGAAGTCCTGATTATTGGTTTCAAACATTGACGATTGATCGTGGGAGCAAAGATGGTATTGAAAAAGATATGGTCGTAACGACCAACCTGGGATTGATTGGTAAGATTCGTGCGGTATCTAAGTCTACAAGTGAAGTGGAACTGATTACTTCGAATAGTGAAAATGATTTAATATCGGTAGAAATCCTGGGGGAAAACACGGTGATTCCAGCCATTTTAAGTGGCTATGATGCCGTCGATCAGAACGTGATTGTCACAGGAATCGATCAACATCTTCATGTGGAAATAGGCCAGGATGTGATTACTAGTGGTTTGGGCGGAGTCTTTCCACGAGGTATATATGTGGGTCAAGTGGTCATGGTGGAAAATGAAAAATATGATATCAGCAAGAAATTGAAAGTGCGCTTGTTACAAGATTTTAATGATCTTCACTATGTCAGTGTACTAAAGAGGAAAGATTTATGATGATCTCGATTCTGATCCTGACGATTGGGCTCCTTCTCGATGGGCTTCTATCGAACTTCTTTCCTTTTGTGTGGGGAAATCTTTCTTATTTTACACCCATGTTTACTTTAACAAGTTTGTTTTTCATTTATCCATTATTGCCAAATAAAAAGCAGTATTTCGTATTTTCTTTCCTTTTTGGAGTGCTTTTTGATCTAGCTTATACGCATCTTTTGATCGTTCATGGAATCTTGTTTGTCCTCGTTGCTCTTTTGGTTCAAAAGATCTATCACATGTTCTCTGTTCGTTCGTTGCTTCTTTTCTTCTATTTAGCTTTGGTGATTGCTTTTCATGAAGGTCTGTTCTTTTTCCTTTTGAGTGTGGCACGATCGTTTTCTATTCCTTTTTGGGATTATTTTTATAAAGTTTCTCATAGTATCATTGGCAATGTTCTCTATGGTTATATACTTTATGGAATTTTAAAATTGTTCCCTTCTACACGAAATCGTTTTGCAATTCATTAGAAGCATATTTTGCTTCTTTTTTTCATATGTTGGAATAAAGGAGCGTTCTTATGGAATATAGTGAATTAAAACATACTAAGAAACATCGTCAACAAAAGTCTAGTATTCATCCTGTAAAAAAGTTTACTTTTCGGTTTTTTACACAGTTATTATTGACCGTCATTTTATTTTTAGGAACCTTAATCGCGATGAAGATGGATCATAATATTAAAAATGTGATCTATCAAAATGTCTACCAAAAAAATTTAAAGTTTGCTTCGACAAATGAACTCTATCAAAAATATTTGGGTAGTATTTTGCCACTTGATTTTGGTATTTCAAAGGGAAGTGGCGAAGACGTTGCTGTTTTTCAGGAGCAACTTACATATAGTGATGCGAGTTTATATAAAGATGGCGGTGTATTTCAAGTAGGAGAACACTATATGGTACCTGTTTTAGAAAGTGGGATTGTTGTCTTTATGGGAGAAAAAGAAAACTATGGAACGACGGTCATCATTCAACAGGTAAATGGCATCGATGTTTGGTATGGCAATATCAAAGCCGGCAATATCCAGATGTATGACTATGTAGAAAAGGGCGATTTGTTGGGAGAAAGTTTATCAAAGGAGATCTATTTAGTGTTCCAAAAGGAAGGGAAGTTTTTAGATTATAAAGAATATGTTGCGTAGGATCGATGTTCATCCACTTTGTTATTTGGTTGCTTTGCTGTCGATTTTGACGGGCTATTTTACTTCTTTTCTTATTTATACTGTTTTACTTTTGGTCCATGAACTGGGGCATTTTTTGACTGCCCATTTGATTGGTTGGAAGATTGATGAAATCAAGTTTTATCCCTATGGGGGACTCAGTGTTTTTCAAGAAGCAATCAATCGTCCTTTAAAAGAAGAGTTATGGATTTTAATGATGGGACCACTTAGCCAAATTATTTTTTTTCTTTTGATCTGTCGTCTTCCTTTTTCATCGTTTGTTCTCGATCAGATTACCACTTATCATTATTCCATTCTTTTATTTAATTTACTGCCGATTTATCCTTTGGATGGCGGGAAGCTGCTTCAGATTTTCTTTTCTTATCACATGGCTTATCGAAAGAGCATTTATTGGACGATCAAGAGTTCTTTTGTAGTGTTGATCGTTTTATTTTTCATGGTTCTTCCCATGGGACGATCTTTTCATCTCTTTTGTCTATTTTTGTTACTTTTGTCTAAACTTTTAGAAGAGCGAAAGCAACGAAACTTTTACTATGAAAAATTTTTGTTGGAACGTTATTTACATCGCTATACTTTTTCAAAGCTGAAAGTCATTAAAGATCCTAAAGAAATGCGACGTGATTTTCGTCATTTGATCAAAAAGGGGGATCATTATTACTTGGAAAGAGACTTTTTAAAGAAAAAGTATAAAAACTTGCATATTGTACCTTGACTTTTAAAAAAATAGTATGCTATAATTCAGATACCGGCAAAAAAAGTCAGGTATTTTGGGGAATTAGCTCAGCTGGGAGAGCGCCACGTTTGCACCGTGGAGGTCAGGAGTTCGATCCTCCTATTCTCC
>CANPXY010000029.1 GCA_947587115.1 uncultured Bacilli bacterium | reverse complement strand
TATAAAAAAAAGAAAATCAAATTTGTTATAATTTTAACTTTCTTTCCTTTTTCCCCCAAAACTCTTTACACTAACATTTGTCGTAAAAACTAGGAGAAAGTCGAGTTTCATGCTATACTTATATAAGAGTGGAGAAGATAAAATATGAAATTTAGTATCATTGTTCCTGTTTATAATGTAGAAAAATATGTAGGTTCCTGTTTGGAAAGTATTTTAAAGCAGGATTACACTAATTTTGAAGTTATTATTGTCAATGATGGTAGCTGTGATGGTAGCGAAGAAATTATTGAGCAATATATTCAGGTTGATGCTCGCTTTGTGCAATATAAAAAAACGAATGGTGGACTTAGTGATGCTCGCAATTATGGGGTTAAAAAAGCAACAGGGGATTATTTGATTTTTGTAGATAGTGACGATACTATTCATCCGTCTTTACTGTCTACATTAAATCAGATTATTGAAAAAGATAAAGCGCCTGATTTAATTCGTTATCAACTGGTCTTACGTTATGATGAAAACTCGCAAGAACGATTATGTCCCGGAAAACAATTTCATAATCAAAGGGGATTTGAGGCTTTCAAAGAGCTTATTCAAGAATCGTTTTTTGAACCAGCTTGGTTATATGCTTATCGTAAAAAATTTTATAATCGTTATCATTTCCGTTTTGAAAAAGGAAAATATCATGAAGATTTCGGACTGCTTCCTTATGTCGTATTGAAAGCAAAAACGGTAAGTGCTATTAATTTTTATGGTTATTATTATCTTATTAGAAAAGATAGTATTACAACTTCACAGGATCAAAGCAAACGCAAAAAAAGAGTGTATGATGTATTAGATTTATATGATTTGTTAAAAGTAACGATCACGAATGATAAAGATCTTACTTTAGAAGAGAAAAAATTTGTATATAGTTATTTAGCCAATGCTTTATTAAAAAAGGGTAAGGATTTAGATCCAAATGAGTTGAATAGTTATATTAGGGAATTAAAAAAGCGACAAATTGCTTTGGATTTGCAGGAAACCTCATTTTTACATAGAATCAAACGTTGGCTTGTTCAACATTTTATGAAGTTTTATATTCTTTATCTTGGAAAGTAGGTGTTCTTTTATGGTCGATGTCAGTATTATCGTTCCCTGTTACAATGTAGAAAAATATTTAGAAAAATGTTTGGATTCTCTTTGCCATCAATCGTTAAAGAATATCCAAATCATTGTAGTAGATGATGGTTCAACCGATCAAACGTCGCAAATTATTGCCAAGTATGCTAAAAAAGATCAGCGAATTTTATCTCTTAGAAAAGAAAATGGTGGTCTCAGTGATGCACGCAATTATGCTTTTCCTTATGTAAAAGGTGAATATGTGGCGTTTGTCGATAGTGATGATTATGTCGAAGAGGATATGTATGAGAAAATGTATCGTGCTGCTAAAAACAACAAATATGATTTAGTTGAATGTGATTTCATTTGGGAGTATCCTAATAAAAAAGTGCTTGATCGTGCTACCTACGACAAAGATTATTTTACCGATATACGAGTGGTAGCCTGGAATAAATTGTTTGCTACGTCGATTATCAAAAAAAATAAACTATGTTTTATAAAAGGTCTTCGTTATGAGGATATTGCTTTTACTTATTCTTATTTACCTTATGTCAAACGTCATGGAATTGTTCATGAAGCATTTTACCATTATATACAACGACCTGAATCGATTGCAAATACGCAAAACATACGAGTTCGAGAAATTTATGATATTCTTGAACAAACACTTTTGTTTTATCAGAAAAAAGGATTTTATAATCAATACAAAAAAGAACTAGAGTATCTATTCGTCAAGTTTTTGTTTGGTAGACATTTGTATAGGGTCAGTCAAGTGACGGACAAAAATAGTCGTAAAGAAATTTTAGAAGAAGGTTGGACGTTGTTACATCGTTATTTTCCTAAATGGAAAGAGAACTGTTATGTAATTGAAAAAAAAGGTAAAAAGAATTTTTTCTATCGTCATATGAATCATCGCCTTTATTCTTTCTCTGCTTTTTTGCTAAGTATAATTGGAAAATATATTTTTTAAAGGAGAATCTTCATGAAAAAAATAACTTCGTTTAAGATGGAATATTTGTTGTATGTATTTTTGCTTGTATCACCATTTTTGGATGCTTTTAGTTTTTTGTTTCGTGAATGGTTCCCTGATGTGTCGCTTTCTCCAAGCACGTTTTTGCGTCCTATCATACCGTTGGTGTTGAGTGTTTACTTATTTTTTAAAGATCCAAAGACAAGAAAACATTTTTTACTGTTAGGTGGGATCGTATTATTATATGGAATTTTTCATTTAACTTTATTTGATTATTATCGTACGCAAAGTGCCTATGGTACGGTATTTCATGAAGCCCAGTATATTCTAAATTATTCTTATATGCTTTTTTTAATCTATATTGTTTACTATTATGTAAGACAGGGACGATTAAAATCTATTGTCAAATACGTTGGCTTCTGTCTTTTGGGGTATTTGGTACTGCTTTACTTTTCGATACTTACGGGTACTTCATCTAGTACTTATATCGATGGGATCGGCTATAAAGGTTATTTTGCTTCGGGTAATGCGTTGGGCTCCATTTTCCTTTTGGGGTTGTTGCTCATTCTTCCTGAGTGCAAAAGGGAAAAGAAATGGTGGATTTTAACTATCTTGGCGGGCTTTTATCTAATGTTTCTTTTAGGAACTAGGACAGGAATGATCGGTTTTCCACTCGTTTTAGGTGTTTATTTTTCCTATGATGTGATTTGTTATCTTTATAAAAAAATACATCATAAAAAGCTGGCGTTTTTCCTTTTCACTTTGGTTGTTGCTTTTGGGTTGTTGGCAGGATTTTATATTGAAAGAAGTTATGTCAGTGCTAGGGAAGAACACTTAGAGGAGCAAGAGCATGCGGTGATCGATTCTACTACCAATACAGTATCGCATATTACAGGTGATGCACTTGATTATGTTCACAAAATTCAAAATCATGAATTGGATTTGTCTTTCATGAATAAAGCGCAACAAAATGCATTGTTAAAGATGTATGATATTTGTAATCGTCTTGAAATTAGAAACAGCAATCGTCGATTTCAACAGTTGGTCTACCATACGATGTTAATCAAAGAACAACACAATCCACTTTTAATTTTGTTTGGTAATGGTTATCTTTCTAATTATAATGAGATGGTATTAGAAATGGAATATGTCGGATTCTTGTTTAACTTTGGAATCATTGGTTTTGTTCTTTACATGGGGTGGTTTCTCAAAGTCGAAGTTCAAGCGATCCAGTATTTTTTTAAAAACTTTGCAAAAATTACCCGATCTTACTATTGTTATTTGGCGGCATCACTTCTGGCAGTAGTTTTCTCACTTTTGGCCGGCTATACGTTTTTCCAAGTATCTTCAATGTTGATTGTCATCATTGCGCATAGTTTATTAAAACAAGAAATGGAGAAGTTATCATGAAAAAAATTGTTTTTGGTATTACTTCGTTAAGGTTCGGTGGCGCTGAACGAGTGTTGATTGACCTCGTCAATCGTCTTGTTGGTCAATATGATATTACGGTCTTTACTTTGTATGGGCATGGCGAATTAGAAAAAGAGTTGGATTCAAAAATTCATCGTGTTTCTTATTGCGATGTTCGTCGCGAGGAATTGTCAGAAAAAGAAAAGAGAAAAATATCTTTTGACATGCTCTTTCGTGGTAAGAAAATCTATCATGATTTTGTGAAAGGTCGTTATGACTTGGAGATTGCGTTTTTAGAGGGGCCTATGACTTGGATTATGGCGCATGATGGAACATGTCCAAAAATTGCTTGGATTCACAATGATCTTAGAGCGTACTACGATAAAGAAAAATTGGGCTTTTTAAAAATGGCGCGAAGTAAGAAGAGTTACCGTCATTATCAAAAGTTAATTTTTGTTTCTAAAGCAAATTTGGATAGTTTTGAATGTGCTTTTTCTAATTTAGTTCCTAAGGAAGTTATATACAATTATTTAGATACGAAGCGGGTTGTTGAACTTAGTAAAAAGGAGAAAGTTACTTTAGAAAAACCATCTTATTTGGTTGTTGCTCGTCTTACGACCCAAAAAGCCATTGCCCGACTCATCAGGGTACATAAGAAATTGATTGATGAAGGATTCTGGCACCATATTTATGTTATTGGCGATGGCCCATTGAAAGAAGAGTTAACTCGTCAGTGTCACGAATTGGATTGTGAAAAAACATTTCATCTGTTAGGCGCGAAGAGAAACCCTTATCCCTACATGAAAGCTGCCAATTACTTTATGTTACCTTCATACTTTGAGGGGTATCCAATGGTGTTATTGGAGGCGAAAGCACTTGGTAAAAAGATTTTATTGACAGATAGTGCGGCAAGGGAATGTCTTACAGATTATGATCTTGGATTCATTGTGGAAAATAATGAGCAGGCATTAAAAGAGGGAATTCAACTGATACAGCAACTACCTGCAAAAAATAAGACAAAGACACAAGATCAAGTGTTTGAACAAGTTGTATGTTTATTGGAGGAGTTTTTATGAAAATATCGATATTGACAGCTACATACAATCGTGCGCATTTATTACCCAATTTATATCAGTCTTTGGTTCAAAATCATGCGACTTATCAGGATTTTGAGTGGCTAATCATGGATGATGGATCCATCGATGAAACAGAGGAGTTGGTGAAAAAATGGCAAAAAGAAGGCCTCTTAGATATTCATTATTACCGGCAAAAAAATGGAGGTAAGATGTCCGCCATCAATCATTTACAAAAATATGTTCATGGTGATATTTGGATGGAAGTAGATAGTGATGATCAAATAATTAATGGATCCTTGGCGAAAATTGCTAAAGATTATGAAACTTTAGAAGATGATGTTCATGGTATTCTTTACTATACTAAAATTGATGGTGTTGACATTGAAAAAGATGCCAAGTTACATCACAAAGTTATGCGACTTTATGATTTTCATTATAAGTATGGTCATACTTATGATACAGCTCTTACTTTTAAAACGGCGGTACGTAAAAACTTTGTCTATGAGTTAGAACAAGGGGAAAAGTTTATTACAGAAGCTAGAACTTATTATAAGATTGATCTTGTCGATCGGGGGTTGTTAATTTGTAATAAAGATATTATTCATGCTCGTTATGAAGAAGACGGTTACAGTAAAAATATTAGAGAACAATTTAAAAAATATCCCTATGGCTACTTGAAGTATTTTCAAGAGTTACTCAATTATCCAGATCAAGATATTCTTTTTCGTAAACGTCTTTATATGATTAAACATTATATTTTGTTTGGTTATTTGACACATACTACATTTGAGGAAATGATGAACAAAGTACATGGATTTAATAAATTTCTAGTCATTCTTTTATATCTACCTGGAAAGTGTAAGAGTAGGCTTCAATTTGGAAGGAGATAAATTTATGAAAAAACTTTTAATTACTGCTTATAGTTTAGAAATGGGAGGGATCGAAAAAGCTCTTGTCAATTTATTGCGGCTTCTAGATAAGACCAAATATGATATTACTTTGGTTTTAGAACACAAAGCAGGCTTTTTTCTGGATCAAATTCCAAAAGAGGTTCATCTAGAGGAATATTGTGTTCATGATGATTCTTTTATGTTGCTAAGAAAAATTAAAAATCGTTTGAAATTATGGAAATGGGGATTAAAGCATAGAAATAAATACGATTTTTCAATCAGTTTTGCAACTTATTCTATTCCAGGATCTCACATTGCTCGCATTGCTTCGCGCCGAAATGCTTTGTGGATTCACAATAACTATTATCAGCTTTATGATGGAAATATCACGGCAATGGAGCAATTCTTTCAAGGAATCAAGGCAGAAAAGTTTCTTTATCATATTTATGTCTCTCACGAAAATAAAGACAAAACAACTCAATATTTTCCGTCTTTTCGAGAAAAAGCAGTAGTTTGTAATAATCCGATTGATTATCAAGAAATGTATCGGTTATCAAAGGAAAAGATCAATCATAGAAAGCCAAGAAATACTCTATTTGTTAATATTGGAAGACACGAAGAACACCAAAAAAGGCTTTCTCGTATTATTGAGGCGGCTAAAAGATTAAAGGAAGAGGGTTTTTCGTTTACTGTTTGGTTTATTGGAAATGGTCCGGATACCAAAAAATATCAGAAACAAGTTAGAAAAGCACACTTACAAGATGTTATTGTTTTTTTAGGTCAACAAAAGAATCCCTATCCTTATTATAAGAAAGCTGATGCACTATTGCTTTCTTCAGAATATGAAGGTTATCCTGTAGTGTTCGTGGAAGCAATGACCTTAGGATGTCCTATTGTAACGACCAAGGTATCTGACTATGATGTTGTGGATCAAAATTATGGTATTGTAGTGTCCAAAAGTAAAGATGGAGTTTATCAAGGAATGAAGCAAATTTTGACTGAGGGCTTTCAAATTAGAAAAACTTTTTCTCCAAAACAGTTCAATGAGCAAATTCTTTTATTTTTAGATAGCTTATTTAAACCAGAATAAATGTGTGGTATAATAAAAATGAATGGAGTGTTAACATGACAAAAAAAATGAAAACCGGCGATATAGCAATTCGGGTAAACGATGTTGATAAATCATTTAAAGTGTATTTTGATAAAGCTAATACATTGAAGGAACGCCTTTTATTTTTAGGACGTAATGGCCACGAAAATAGAGAAGTATTGAGTGATATTAGTTTGACAATTAAAAAGGGCGAGACGGTTGCTTTGATCGGTGTCAATGGATCAGGAAAGAGCACATTGTTAAAACTTATGACTAAGATTATCTATCCTGACAAGGGAACAATTGAAACTTATGGAAAGTTAGTATCTTTACTAGAACTTGGAGCTGGATTTCATCCGGATTTTTCGGGTCGAGAGAATATTTATTTTAATGCTTCTATATTTGGTCTTAGTAAAAAGGAAATTGATGACCGCATAGATGATATTATTGCGTTTTCTGAGTTGAAAGATTATATTGATAATCCAGTTCGAACTTATTCTTCTGGTATGTACATGCGCCTTGCCTTTTCTATTGCAATTAATGTTGATGCAGATATCTTATTGATCGATGAAATTTTAGCAGTAGGAGATCAACATTTTCAGGATCGTTGTTATGAAAAAATGATGGATCTAAAGAGGCAAGGAAAAACTATGGTGTTTGTTACTCATAGTATGGATGCGGTAAGAAAGTACTGTGACCGTGCTGTATGGATTTATCAGGGAAGAATAAAAAAAGACGGTCCGACAAATGAAGTAGTGGACGAATATTTAAAAATGTGTAGTTAGGTGGGAAGATTTGTGAGTAATTTTGATTATACACTGGAACCGGGTAGAAAAAGAGAAAATTGTCGTGCAGTATCAAAACATGAGGCAGTCATCAGTATTATTACCCCAGCATGGAATCCTAATTCCAAAATTTTTCAATTGGCAAATTGTATTTTGAATCAGACTTATCCTTATTATGAATGGCTGATAATTGATGATGGCTCTACAAATCCAGAAAGTTTAAAATATTTTGATGAACTTGAAAAAATGGACACTCGTATTAAAGTATTACACAAGGAAAATGAAGGTTTATCGAGAACTCGTGATTATGGAGTGAAACATTCTTCTAAAAATACAGAATATATTGTCTTTATTGATGATGATGATTTATTAAATAAAACGTATTTAGAATGTGCCTATTATACAATGAACACTCACAAAGATGCTAGTTGGTGTTATTCGGATGTTGTCAATTTTGAAGGACAGCAAACTTTGTGGAATAAGTTGTTTTCTAGTTATCAGATGAAATATGAAAATCTTTTAGTTTCTCAAGCTATGATCAAAAAAGAAGCCTTTTATGATGTGGGTGGATATCAATTAGAGGGCAATGGTCATTATGAAGACTGGGTATTTTGGTTAAAGTTATTAGGTAAAAAAAGATATCCCATTCATATGAGTTTTTATGGTTTTTGGTATCGTCGTGAGGCTAAAAGTGGGCAGTTAAAATTGGCAAAAAGCAATCACAAAAGAAATATGAAATTAATCAAGGAATATGCAAACAAGATTCCTGAAACTATATATCCAATTGAATATCCTAAAGAGGATTACAATTGGGAAGGAATTACTACAAAGGTTGACTCTGTTGTGGCTCCTAAATTTAAAAAAGATGGAAAAACGAATCTCTTAATCATCATTCCATGGATGGTGCTGGGTGGAGCCGATAAATTTAACTTGGATTTATTTCGTTTGATGGATAAAGAAAAATATCGTATTACTTTAGTTTCAACACAGCCTTCACAATACATTTGGAGGCAGCAATTTGAGGAAGTTTGTGATGAAGTGTTTGATTTATCCACTTTTCTAGACAGAAAGGATTGGACTTCTTTTGTTAGTTATTTGATTGAAAGTCGTAACATCGATATTATTTTCAACACTAATAGTCAAATTGGTTATGTGATGCTTCCGTATTTGCATGCTCTATACCCTAAGATTCCAATTTTGGACTACATTCACATGGAGGAATGGTACAATCGTCACGGAGGGTATTCACGAGATTCTGCCGCTGTGGGTTCTGTCATTGACAAAACTTTATTTTGTAATAAAAATAGTCAACAAATCTTAGTAGATTATTTTAAACGGAAACCAGAAAGTGTTGACACTGTATATATTGGTGTTGATACTGAGCGATTTGATCCTAAAAAACATGATCGAAAACAAATAAGAGAAAAATATCATATTTCAGAAGATCGTCTTGTCATTAGTATGATTGCGCGTATCGATTATCAAAAAAGACCATTTTTATTAGTAAAAATTATTAGGGAAACAGTCAAAGTACAACCAAATGCATTTTTTGTTATTGCAGGTGATGGGCCATTATTAAAGGATGTTCAAAAAACTGTTATGCGCGAAGGATTAGAAGACTATGTTTTATTTTTAGGAAGAGTAGATAATCCTGATGAGATTTACGTTATTAGCGATATGACACTTAATTGTTCTATTAAAGAAGGGCTTGCATTGACTACATATGAATCTCTTGCAATGGGAGTACCTGTGATTTCTTCGGATGTTGGTGGACAAAAGGAATTGATTGATGATAAAACAGGTGTTATTGTTCCTTGTTTACAAAAAGAAGCTGACATTTTTGATGTTAACTATACTCAAGAAGAAATTCAAAATTATGTAGATGCTATTGTAAAAGTAACTTCTAAGTTGGAGCGATATAAAAAAAATTGTCGTAAACATATTTTAGCTGGATTTACAATTCAAAACATGGTAGATCGAATGCAGCAAGAATTTGATCAATTACTACAAATGGATAAAAAACAAGAGAATCAATTAAAAGATCATCTAGATATTTTATTGGAGCTCATTAATCTTTGCCTCGTTGTAGATCAAGAACAATATGAATGGTATTGTTATGAATATCGCATGCAAGTTTATGGAGTAGAAAAAATAGAGATGACAGGCAAGCAACGTTTGATTTATCATGCTTCAAAAATAGCATATTCCCTTAATATGTCAGAAGAATTTGATCAACTTGGGCATATAGCTTATGCCGTTTTGCGATATGTTAAACGTCTTTTAGAGTCCATTATTATGATTCCCACATTGATCGTCAAATTTATATTTAGATTTATATCTCTAGAATATAACAGGATTAAGAGAGTTATTAAACGAAAGGTTGGATAATATATGAACATATTTAAACGATTGCATGATTATCGAGAGTTTCTTAGAACAAGCATCAAAAAAGAAATTCGTGGTAAATATAAAAAGTCTTTTTTAGGAATTCTATGGTCATTTTTAAATCCATTACTAATGTTGATGGTCTATGCTATTATTTTTCCTATTATCTTAAAGTCTCCAGAGAAAAATTATGTTATGTTTCTGATGGTTGCGTTAATTCCGTGGAATTTTTTTACAACGGCAATTACGCAAGGAACAGGAACGGTCATAGTCAATGGAGGCATATTGAAAAAAGTATATTTTCCAAGGGAAATTTTACCAATTTCTATTGTGACAAGTGCTCTTATCAATTTTTTGATTTCTTGCATCATTGTCTTTGTCTTCTTGATCTTTACAGGAATTGGATTTAGTATTTATTTTGTCTTTTTTCCATTGATCGTTTTAATTGAATATATTTTCTTGCTTGGAATTGTCTTCATTTTATCTTCTATTACTGTTTACTTAAGAGACTTAGAACATATTATTGGTGTTATTATCATGGTACTATTTTATGGTACACCAATTGTCTATTCTCTAAATACCATTCCATCAAATTTGCTTTGGATTTTTAAACTTAATCCTATGGCTTATATTGTTCAAGGCTATCGCGATATTTTATATTATCAGACGATGCCTGATGTATCGGGGCTATTCTTCATTTTTGTGCTCAGTTTGATCTTGTTGATTGTAGGCTATCATATTTTCAACAAATTACAAAAAAACTTTGCTGAAGAGTTGTAAGACGATTATCTAGAAATATAGGATAAAGATCGATTTGTATTAAGGGAGATGATATTATCGCAAAAGTATTATTTATTTCTTCTGCGGGAGGACATTTATCTGAAATGATGCAGTTAAAACCACTGTTTCAAAAATATGACTATCATATTATTACTGAAAATACTAAAAACAATCAATTTTTAAAAGAACAATATCCAAATAAAGTGGATTATTTGTTGTTCGGGACAAAAGATCATCTTCTTTCATATCCTTTTAAGTTGCTCATCAATTGTTTTAAAAGTCTCTATTTTTATTTTAAAATTCATCCCAAAATAATTATTACAACGGGAGCGCATACTGCAGGACCAATGTGCTGTATTGGTAAAATTTTTGGCAGTAAGATTATCTATATTGAATCATTTGCAAATATATATACAAAAACAATCACAGGACGTCTTGTTTATCATTTTGCTGATATGTTTGTTGTTCAATGGGAAAGCATGTTAAAATTATATCCGAAAGCTATCTATGGTGGATGGATATATTAGGAGGCAGTTATGATTTTAGTCACGTTGGGTACACAAGATAAAGATTTTTCTAGATTGTTGTTTGCAATTGAAAAACAAATAGTCAAGGGAAATATTAAGGAAAAAGTAATTGTGCAATCAGGATTTACTAAGTTTCATTCTGAACATATGCACATTGTTGATTTTATGTCATCAGAAGAGTTAGATGATCTTATTTCTTCGTGTGATATTTTAATTACCCATGGAGGAGTGGGTTCTATTGTTGCTGCTTTAAAAAACAACAAAAAGATCATTGCTGCAGCAAGATTAAAGAAATATAAAGAGCATACCAACGATCATCAAAAGCAAATCATAGAAAAATTTGCTAAAGAAGGGTACTTACTCGAACTCAAAGATTTTGATAAGTTAGATAAAGTTTTAACAAAAATAAATCGATTTAAACCCCAAAAATTTCATAGTAATACGTCGCATATGATTTCCTTAATTGAAAATCAGATTGATGAATGGTTAAAATAGAGGGAGAAAAAAGTTTTAAAATAGTTATGAATAGATGTTTTTGTATTTGATATAAATGAACTTGATTGTAATCTTTGTACATTAATAAATTGTCTGAAATTTCCTTTTTATCGAAATATCTGGATTGTGGTAAGTTGTTTTTTTGATTTTTATTTCTTATGGTATTTGCCATAGGACTTTTTATTTGTTAGAAAATAAATTGTATGTTATAATAAATGTATAAATGAAAAGAGGTGTAAAAATATGATACCTTTTAACAAGGTTTCAATCACTGATGTGGAATTGGAAAATATAAAGGACTGTTTAGAAAATAGCAAGTTGTGTGGCGATGGAAAATATACTAAACTTGTGAATCAGTGGTTTTTAGAGAAACAAAATGTGAGAATATTATTAACTACGTCTTGTACACATTCGCTAGAAATGGCTTCTATTTTGGCGGATATTAAAGCTGGTGATGAAGTGATTGTACCATCTTATACTTTTGTTTCTACCGTTAATGCTTTTGCGATGAGAGGAGCAGTTCCAGTTTTTGTAGATATTGATCCAAATACTTTAAATATTAATCCAGATCTTATTGAGGAAAAAATAACAGAGAAGACCAAAGCAATTTTTCCTGTTCATTATGCTGGTGTGGCATGTGATATGGATAAGATTTTGAAAATTGCGAAGGATCATAATTTAGTAGTGGTAGAGGATGCGGCCCAAGCAGTTGGATCCTACTATAAGGGAAAATTACTCGGCACTATAGGGGATTATGGATGTTATAGTTTTCATGAAACTAAAAATTATGCTATGGGAGAAGGAGGCGCCTTGATTGTCAAAGATGACAACAAGTTTCTCGATGCGGAAATTATCCGCGAAAAAGGTACTGACCGTAGTCAATTTTTAAAGGGAATGGTAGACAAGTATACTTGGCAAGCTGTAGGTTCTTCTTACCTTCCTTCAGATATTCTTGCTGCTTTGCTATATGGTCAATTGACAAGATTTGATGAAATCATGGAAAAAAGATTACATATTTGGCAGAAATATCATGAATTTTTAGCTTCTTATGAGGAACAAAGTTTGTTAAAGCGTCCGACAATTCCAGAGTATGCGAC
>CANPXY010000028.1 GCA_947587115.1 uncultured Bacilli bacterium | reverse complement strand
GGAGTGGCTTTTAAGTCTCTCTTTTTATTTCCTTTTTTATCTTTTTTAAGGAGAAAATTCCTTATAAACAAAAAAAGAGAAAAAATTCTCTTTTATTTGATCGCATCACGTCTTGAAAAGTTAAGACGTCCTTTTTTATCTGTTCCGATGGCTTTTACTAAGATCTCATCCCCTAGTTTAACGACATCTTCCGTCTTATTCACACGCTCTTTTGCAAGTTGAGAAATATGAACGAGTCCTTCACAGCCTGGCCATACTTGAACAAAGCAACCAAAATCTTCAAGTTTAACAACTTTAGCCGTATAAATTTTTCCTTCTTCGACTTCACGGGTAATATCTTTAATCATGTTGGCCGTCTTATCGATGATCTCTTGATCCGTGTGATAAATAATGACTCTTCCATCATCTTCCAAATCAACTTTAACTGCATTCATATCGGAAACAGTCTTGACATTGCTGGCTTCACAGATAATTTTCGTAATCATTTCTCCGCCCTTACCAATGACATCTTTAATCTTAAGTGGATTGATCATGAACGTCATCATCTTTGGCGCATATTTGCTGACTTCTTTTCTTGGCTCTTTAATTTGTTTTTCGATGACATCTAAGATTTCCATTCGCGCTTCTTTGGCTTGCGCAAGGGCTTCTTTTAAGATTTGTTTGGTGATACCACGAATCTTGATATCCATCTGAAGGGCACAGATTCCATTTCTCGTTCCGGCCACTTTAAAGTCCATATCTCCTAAGTGATCTTCCATTCCTTGAATATCAGTCAAGATGGTATAATCATCTCCATCTGTGATTAACCCCATGGCAATTCCTGCGACAGGCGCCTTAATTGGCACACCGGCCGCCATCAAAGACATACATCCAGCACAGATACTAGCTTGAGAACTACTACCATTGCTTTCTAAGATTTCTGATACGACACGAATCGTATATGGAAATTCCTCTTCGCTTGGAATCACTTGTAACAATGCTTTTTCTCCTAATGCTCCATGACCAATTTCACGACGACCTGGGGCGCCATAGCGACCAGTCTCTCCAACAGAGAACGCAGGGAAATTATAATGTAACATAAACCGTTTTTCCGCTTCTAGACTTAATCCATCCAAAATCTGATGTTCTCCTAAAGCTCCTAAGGTAGTCACACTCAAACTTTGGGTCTGTCCTCTTGTAAATAAAGCGGAACCGTGTGTTCTTGGCAAGACATCGATCGCAGTTGACAATGGTCGAATCTCAGTCATCGCTCGTCCATCGGCACGCGTATGTTCTTTTACCACGATCTGGCGGAAGATCTCATATTCGATTTCTTCAAGCACCAACTTCACTTTGGTAATTAACTGTTGAAGTTCTTCTGGTTTTAATTGTTCTTCAAATTCTGTTTGATATTTCTCGACAACTTCTTCTTTGATCTTGTCGATGGTAGCATATTTTTCTAATTTATCTTTGATGCGAAGGGCCTGATTTAAGCGATCTTTAGAAAGTTCTTCCACTTCTTTCTTGAGTTCTTCGGTAATCTCTAATACTTCATACTCCATTTTAGGAACGCCCACGGCTTCGATGATCTCTTCTTGAAATTTTATTAGTTCTTTGACTGCTTCATGACCGAACATGAGTGCTTCTAACATTGAATCTTCATCCACTTGCTTGGCACTAGATTCAACCATGTTGATGGCTTCTTTCGTTCCGGCAACAGTAAGGTCGATATCACTTACTTCCAACTGATCTGGCGTTGGGTTGATAATAAATTCACCATTGACACGTCCTACCTTTACACCTGCGACAGGTCCATCAAAAGGAATCTGGCTGATCGAAGTTGCAAGAGAAGATCCAAATAGTGCTGTAAGTTCTGGTGAATTATCTTGATCAACACTGAGTACCGTATTGACAATCTGCACTTCATTCCTAAAGTTTTCTGGGAATAGCGGTCGCATTGGACGATCGATCATACGAGCCGCTAAAGTCGCATTCTCTGTTGGTCGCCCTTCCCTTTTAATAAATCCACCTGGAATCTTACCTACTGAATATAATTTCTCTTGATAAAGCACCATCAAAGGGAAAAAGTCTGATAACAAATTGGCGTTCTTACTTACAACGGCAGTACTTAGTACGACTGTATCCCCATAACGAACGAGCACTGCCCCATGTGCTTGTTTGGCCATTTCTCCATGTTCTACGATTAATTTTCTTCCACGAAAATCAAATTCAAATACTTTTTTATCCATTATTTACCTCTTTTCCAAAAAGAAAGACACCAAAAATAAGTGTCTACTTTCTTAATCCTAATTTTTTAACTACTTCACGATAACGTGTAACATCTTTCTTAGCAAGATAGTTTAACATGCTACGACGCTGTCCAACTTTCTTTAAAAGTCCACGACGTGAATGATGATCGTGTTTGTGTTCTTTCAAATGTTCTGTTAAGACGTTGATCTCTTCTGTTAGAATTGCGATTTGTACTTCGGCAGATCCTGTGTCTTTTTCATCTCTTGCGAACTTCTTGACGATCTCTTGTTTTTTAGCAGTTGATAATGCCATAAAAACACTTCCTTTCTTATTTTAATTCGCTAATTCTGAGTAAAGGTTCTGGAAGATAAGCCCAAACTAAGAATTAGTAACATTACTAATATACTAGATTTTTTCACTTTTGGCAAGTTTTTTTTGTTGAACTTGAAAAACTTTCCATGGGCGCATCTTGGTCGGATCCTTAGCATCTTCTTGATAGATGGCTAATAAAGTTCCTTTTGGATCTAACAGTACACCACGTGGTCCAGAAAATCTCTTGGGTAGTTTCATACCGTTCATCACTTGACGGGCTTCTTCTTCATTTAGAGTTATCACTGGATCCTTTAATACTTCTGGAATAGAAAATAATTTCCAGTGATCTTGTTCTAGATCATCTATAGTACATGCATCTTCTAATGAAAATATGCCAAGATTCGTTCTTCGTAAATTCTGCATTACACATGGGATTTTCAATTCATTACCAATATCACGAATGAGACTGCGTATATAAGTTCCCTTGGAAACATGACAAGAGAATGTAAAGCTGTCTGGTGATAAATTCAAAAGTTTGATCTCTTCGATCGTCACTGGACGCTTGGGAAGTGTTACTTCTTGCCCAGCTCGCGCATATTGATAAAGTTTTTTGCCATTTACACGGGCAGCAGAGAACAGGGGCACTTCTTGTTCATAGGTCCCAACAAAATGCTCTAGATGACGTGTTAACTCTTTCGCATCTAATGGTGGTACTTCTGTTTTTTCAAGAATTTGTCCACTGATATCTAAAGTATCAGTTCGATACCCCATCTTTACTTCAGCAACATAGGTTTTATCATGATCAACTAAGAGCTCAATAATCTTTGTTGCTTGCCCAATAGCAATCACTAGACAACCAGTAGCCAGTGGATCTAAGGTACCAGTATGACCCACTTTTGAAGTATGGAATTTTTTAGCTACAAGATTTACAACATCTCGAGAAGTTACACCTTGCGGTTTATCGATAACGATGATTCCATCCATTTCTCTCACCTTCTTCAAGATTATAGCAAAAATCGTTTGACATGACAACCTGTTTATGATACAATGAACGGGCTGTGCAAAAAGGAGGAAACATGAAATTATATCAAGCAGTAGAATTATTACAACAATATGGAAAGACCGATGACATTGAAAATCAATTTCGTACACAGTTAAGAACATATCAATCTTATAAGGTAGAAAATCGTTCCATTCAAGAACGAGTATTATTAGAAAGAGAAAGTTTTTATCGTTTTAGAGTTACTACGGGATTAGTAGAAATGACCGAAGCTAATATTAAATTTTTTCTTGAAAAGAATTTTATCTTACATCGATATGCAGGAAATACGCCTTATACTTGTCTTCGTTCTGTAGAACATTTACGTAATCATTATCAATTGTTATACAGAAGAGCTTTCGATGAGATTGACTTTGCATTTGCAAACGATTATTCTCTTAAGGACTTTCTAGCATACCAATATGTTCATACATTACATAAGGAACGAGGAAAAAGAGATCATTTACTTGAAGAGATCGTTGAAAACCATCCTGAAAAAGTAAGTGAAGTTGCTTCAATCCTAGCGGATTATGATGCTTACCAACATGGAATTGTACGACCAGTTGAAACAATTACTTCACGAGAAATCAATCGACCTTATGTCTATGAGAAAAAAGCATCCGCTATTTAATTAGCAGATGTTTTTTTATGCAGTAATGAAATAATTTATTTTTTATTCTCAGTGGATGCATGAGTTGTCGTTATTACCAAAATCTTCATCTGATGTTAAATTACAGCCTATGTTATGATTTGATTATTAACCGTACTTATTCACCTATGCCATCTTCTAAAATTGTATATTCTTTTGTTGGGCAAGATTCATATTCATCACTTAGGTTTACACAATCTTGAATTATATATTTGTTATTGTTTTGATCTAATGTAAATCCTACATCATAATAACTAGCCAATATGTCATCATCTTCATTAAACACTAAAATATAATGTCCATCGACCTGCTTTGCGATATATGAATCTAAAAAATATACATTATTAACTTTTATTATTTTAAAATTACTTGCATAATTTTCCGACCATATAACCTTATCATTTTGATTATCAAAGAAATTTGTTTTCAATAATTTATTATTCAAGTAAATATTTGCTATATACTCATAATATCCTTCATCGCTAAACTCGTCTTCACGTACTAATGTACCAGTAAATATTATTTTCAAATTATCGTCAACAATTAACTCTTCATAACTATTTTTTAATTCGATATTTTTGTTAATATTTAAATTACTTTCTATATCATTATCAGGGTATGTATTCTCGTTTGAATTAGTATTTTCTCCAACATCATCTGTATAATTGTAATCTTTATTATCATTATTATCATAGTTATAATGTCTAGGTATAAATAAAAATATTGCTCCTATAATCATTAAAATAATACTTATTATATTTAACACAAGGAACACCCTTCTGACTTTTGTTCTTTGCTTTTCAATAAAGTAGAGTACAAAAGATATTATTCCTAATATTATACCTATAAATAAAGGTATTATGCTCATCCAAACCGCCATCACGAATGGCCAACCCGAAACAGAAGAATCTTCATTAGCAATTATTCCCCAAATAACTGTTGATATTATAGCTACAGCACACAAAGCAAATAAAACAAATGATATTATTGATAGCACTAAACCAGCGATATTTTTTTTAGAAAATTGATTAACTACTCTTTTATCTTCATTATTCATAAAATTATTCTCCTTTTATTCCCAAGTTACTTCTGCATCATTATCTGGTAAATATGCCTCTTGTGGATTTTTTGAATTATATTTGACTCTCACTTCATTCCCAGAAATAGTTTTTATTCCAGTATTTATTTCAATTAAACTTTTTGTTTTATAGCCGATCGGTATAAATCCTAATTTGATTTTTTGTGGTTTCATAACTAAATTCTCGTTAATTTCATAACTTTTTTTGCCAACTTTAAAATTAACTATAATCTCACTAGGAAAATCAATGCCCTTTGTTTTTATTTCTTTAATTATACCTGTACACATTTCAGTACAATTACTTTTTTTCATTGTTTATTCCTTTCCTCAATAATCACTGATAAATCTTATTTTGCTTCTTCTGTTCTTTTGTCATTCCTTTTCCTCCCTTATTTTATACTTCTATTATAATTCACACCCCCCCCCCGTCTGTCAACGGGTGGATGGGTGTGATATGTCAATTTGTGTAAAAAAAAGAAAGGTTCTTTTACTAATTAATAAACCTTTCTTTTTATTATTCGCTTTGATGTAAATCATCGATGATCTCTTCGATTTTATTTCCATATTCAATGGAATGATCATAGATAAATTTTAATTCTGGAGTATGCCGGATTTCGATACGCTGGCTAAGTTCACCTCGTATATATGATGATGCTTTGTTGAGCGCTTTTTGAATATCTTCCTTTTTTTCTTCATCCAAAACAGTAAAGTATACTTTGGCAAAACTTAAATCATTGGTAATATCACAGCCTGTGATGGTAACAAATTTGATCGATTCATCTTTGATCTCGGTATTTAAAATTTCACTGATCTCTTTGACAAAGGCATGATTCCAACGTTCAATTTTGATATTGGTCATGAACGTTTCACCTCGATCATTTCAAAGCATTCGATCGTATCGCCGACTTTGTAATCTTGGCAATTCTCTAGTGTTACACCACAATCCATATCTTTGCCTACTTCTTTCACTTGATCTTTTTCTCTCTGAAGTGACTTTACTTTTCCAGTATAAACGACGATGCCATCTCGAATAATTCGTGCTTCACTATTATTCTTGATCGTTCCACTTAGAACATGGCAACCTGCGATCAGACCAACTTTGGAGAATTTAAATAATTGACGAATTTCAAGTTGACCTAAAGTTTTTTCTTCATACGTTGGCTCGAGCATGCCCTTCATTGCAGCTTCCATATCTTCGACGACTTTATAGATAATATCGTATAGACGAATATCGACACCATATTCTTTGGCTACATCGATCGTCTTACTATTTGGTCGAACATTGAAACCGATAATGATGGCTTTGGATGCATTGGCCAAAACGACATCACTTTCGCTGATCGTTCCTACGCCACTGCGGATCACTTTGATCTTGACCCCATCGACGGCAATTTTTTCTAAGGCATGTTTAACTGCTTCTTCACTACCTTTGACGTCTGCTTTCAAGATGATGTTAATCTCTTTGATTCCTTCTTGAATCTGTCCAAATAAATCTTCTAAAGTCATTCCTGTACGATTGGTATCTTTGGCTTTTGCCCGATTCTTTCGCTCAAGGGCAATCTGTTTGGCTTGCTTTTCCGTTTCGAACGCCATGAATTTATCTCCTGCAGTTGGAACTTCTGCAAGCCCAGTAATTTCTACCGGAGTACTTGGGAGGGCTTCGACGATATCTTGTCCAAGGTCATTTTTTAAAGTTCGTACTTTGCCAAAGCAAGTACCGACTACTACTGGATCGCCAAGTCGTAAGGTTCCGTTTTGGATGAGCAAGGACGCTACAACCCCAATTTGTTTATCAATCCTAGATTCTAGTACGGCTCCTGTAGCATAACGGGCTGGATTGGCTTTAAGTTCGTTGATCGATGCCACTAAAAGAATGTTTTCCAATAATTCTGGAATTCCCTCTCCTGTTTTAGCCGAGATCTTGGTCGTGATGATGTCTCCTCCCCATTCTTCAGGAGTAAGACCATGTTCGACCAATTCAGTTAAAATTTTCTCTGGATTGGCACCAGGTTTATCAATTTTATTGATTGCTACTAAAATAGGAACTCCAGCTGCTTTGGCATGATCGATGGCTTCGATCGTCTGTGGCATTACACCATCATCGGCTGCGACAATGATAATGACAATATCGGTAACGCTGGCTCCACGGGCACGCATCTCAGTAAATGCTTCATGTCCTGGTGTATCAATAAAAGTAATTTTTTGACCATTATATTCTACTTGATAAGCACCAATGGCCTGCGTAATACCTCCCGCTTCTTGCGCCACCACATTGGCTTTACGAATGCTGTCCAAAAGCGATGTCTTACCATGATCGACATGTCCCATAATGGTTACCACTGGTGGACGAGGGCGCAAATCTTTTTCGTCGTCGATGATCTCATAATTTTCAAAGTTGGAAATATCGGCGGTCTCTTCTTTTTTCAGCGTCTTATCATAATCTACTACCAACAATTCAGCTACATCAAAGCTGAGTGGATGGTTCTGATTGGCCATGATCTTAAGACCCATCAATTTTTTGATCAATTCTGTTGGAGCAACGGTAAGACTTTCCGCTAGATCGGCAACGGTCATATTGTCTTTATAAAGAATGACATCTTTGGATTGCTCACTTTCATTGCTCTGTAATTTTTCACGGTGTTTGTAGATTTCTTTACGTTCTTTTTGAAAATCTTTTTTGGCTTCGCTCTTTTGGTCCGCCTTCGATTTTAATTTCTCTTTCTTGATCGGATGATCTAAATCTAAATTCGCATCACTTACGATTTTATCGACCTTCTCTTCTAACTCTTCTTCAATATAGTCTTCACTATCTTGAATTTCGTTGTCCAAGAGAATAATATCATCTTCCGATAGAGAAGAATTTTCATCTTCGTAAGCAATATCTAGTTTATCACACAACTCCATGATTTTTGCTACTGTGCTATTGACATCCATTGAATATTCTAAAATACTCATCATGCGAAACACCTCACTTTTCTTTTTATTTTTTATTTATTATTTATTATATCGATCAGTTCTTGATATATTCCATCAGGAACGTCACATTCTAGATGACGATTTAACAACTTTTTGCTTCTGGCCATTTCAATAGTAGCAATATCTTTTTTGATATAGGCTCCATGACCATTTTGCTTGCCCGTAAGATCGACGAGAATCGTTCCTTCTTTCGTTTTTACGACACGTAAAAGTTCTTGTTTTGGTAACTTTTCTTTCGTTACGACACAACTTCTAAGTGGAATCTTCTTTGTTTTCATCGTATCACCTAACGTAAATTGATGCCTAGTTCACTGGCTTGTTCATGATTTTTAATATCGATTTTGTAGTGGGTCAAACGGCTCGCCAATTTGGCATTTTGGCCTTTTTTACCAATCGCCAAAGAGAAGTTTTCATCATCGGCAATGACAAGTGCTTCCTGTTTCTTTGGATCGGTAATGGCAACCGTCAAATTCTTGGCTGGAGAAAGAGCATTCTCAATAAAGATCGCAGGGTCTTTATCATAACGCACAATGTCGATCTTTTCACCATGTACTTCTTCGATGATCCGAGCAATTCGACTACCTTTTTCACCGATACAAGCACCAATTGGATCTACTTTTGGATTTTCGGAATAGACTGCTACTTTACTTCTGACTCCCGCTTCACGAGCAACGCTGTATAGAAGTACAGTTCCATCACTCAATTCTGGAATCTCTAGTTCAAAGAGGCGCTTTAAAAATCCATAGTGTGTTCTACTCAACAAGATTAATAAACTCTTGCCATTGTTATCGACTTTGCTGACATAACATTTGATCTGACTACCCATTTCGATCTTTTCACCAGGAATGATGTCTTTCTTTGGCAAAATTCCATTGGTTCTTCCAAGATCAATAAAATAGTTATCTGTATCTTCTAGGGCAACAGTTCCAATCACTAGTTCATCTTGTTTGTCGCCAAATTCATCCATGATACTGTTGCGCTCTGCCTCACGGATTTTTTGAACGATGACTTGTTTGGCGGTCGATGCCGCAACACGTCCAAAATCATGTGGAGTTACTTCCGTATCGATCGTATCTCCAACTTCCAAAGTTTGATCTTGTTTTCTTGCATCACTTAATTTGATCAGTGTATCTGGGTCAGTTCCAGATTCATCGTTATCTGGATCATAATCGTCTTCTACAACTGTCAAATAAGAATATACTTTAATGTCCCCTGTATTTCGATCGATCAATACTTTGACATTGGTTTTCGAATTAAAATTTTTCTTATAAGCAGAAGTAAGTGCCAATTCCATCGCATCAAAGACGATTTCAGGATCGATATTTTTTTCTTTGACGATGAAATCGACGGCATTTAAAAATTCTTTACTGTTCATTGGTCATTTCTCCTTTTTCTTTGGCATAGATATCTAAAATGTACTCTTCTTTCAGTGGATCGAGTTTGTCAATAACAGGGTTAATTAAGCGAGAAGCTTCCGTGATGCGATTCAAATCGATGATCGTATCACTATCGAGTTCAATTTTTAAAAAGGTTGTGCCCTCTTCTTGGCATGTGTATACGTCGCTTACTTTCAAGCCCAGCTCTTGAACAACTTGTTCCACTGCTTCTTTGACTTGCTTCATTTCCTACCTCCTATCAAACATAAAGAGCAGGTCTATTCCCGCTCCTTTCTAAATAGGATTATATCATAAAATTTTGAAATTACCAACGTTTTTCTTTTAAAAATAAGGAAAATGTGCTATATTTTACTCTAGGAGTGATAAAATGCAAAAATTTTTTACTTATTTAAAGAGTATTTTGGTCATCCTGTTATTCTTTGGCTCTGCATATTTTGTAAAAATTCCCATTTGGCTATTCCATATCGATGTACAACAAATATCTGGAACAATGAGTGTCTTGTTGACCTTGTTCTCTAATCTTCTATTGGTTCTGCTTTTAATTTTGATCTATCGAAAAGATCTAGCAAAAGAGTGGAAAACTTTTTGGAAAAAGCCTTTTGAAAATATCGATACGGGATTTAAATACTGGTTTGTGGGACTTATCGTCATGGTGGTATCGAACCTTGTCATCAATCTGTTCTTTACACATGACATTGCTACCAACGAACAGACGGTCCAAGGGATGATCGATGTCGCTCCATGGGCGATGTTATTAAATGCAGGGATCATTGCTCCATTCATTGAAGAAGTGACATTTCGAAAGACTTTCAAAGATTGTATTAGAAATAAATGGATCTTTATCTTGAGTTCGGGCCTCTTCTTTGGATTCTTACACGTCATAAGTTTTACAAGTTGGCAAGAACTTTTGTACATCATTCCTTATTCTTCTTTGGGTATCAGTTTTGCACTGATGTATCAAAAGAGCGATTCAGTCTTTACCTCGACTGCCATGCATGTTTTCCACAACACCGTATTGACACTGGTCTCTATTTTACCAACGCTTTTCTAGAACAGTAAAATGTTCTTTTTCTTTTGTAGAAAAAAGCAATCCATGGTATACTTAGAATGGTGATACTATGACACGTTTGGAACGTAATCAAAAGAAACAAAAAGAGATTCAGCATTTAGAGAACAAAGAAAAAACAAAACATATATCTCATGTCATCTTAAAAGTTTTACTCATTGTATTTCTTTTATGTTCTGTCGTGGTCCTCTATGCACGTTTTATTGGAACAAGCGGGCTCATCGTCAAAGAATATGGAGTTGCTTCTGATCGTCTACCGGACAGTTTTCATGGACTTAAGATCATTCATTTGACAGATTTACATTATGGAAGTACCATCTTTCAAAAAGAAGTAAATGAACTAGTGCAAGAGATCAATCAACGAAAACCAGATCTGGTCGTCTTCACGGGAGATCTCGTCGATAAACATTATAAAATCAAAGAACAGGAACAAGAGCAATTAATCAAAACACTGTCTAAAATTGAGACCACTATCGGCAAATATGCCGTAACGGGAAATCATGATTATGAAGGACAAACCTTTAATGACATTATGTTGCAAAGTAATTTTACAGTATTGGACAATTCTTCGGAACTACTTTACTATGGAGGATATGATCCCATTCTTTTGGTCGGACTTAGCAGCAGTGTCAAAGGCAAACGAGATATTGAGAAAGCTTTCTCTTATTTTCGACAAGAGGGCGCGAATCAAGAGATCTATACCATCACTTTATTACATGAGCCAGATAGCATCGACAATATCTTAAGTCGATATCCAACGGACCTTGCTTTAGCGGGACATTCTCATAATGGACAAATACGCATCCCTTATTATGGATCGATCATAAAAGTTAAAGGTGCAAGAAAATATTCTGAAAGTTCTTACGAAATTCAAGATACCAAACTTTATGTCTCTGGTGGACTTGGAACCTCGAACTACCCTTTCCGACTCTTTGATCGACCTAGTATCAATTTCTTTCGAGTTCAAAAAAAATAAACATCACTGTTTATTTTTTTTATAGTCATAATTGAGTGGTTGTAACTCTTCTGGCACAAAGAGTCCATCTTTACGAATCAAGACATCATCGAAATAGATCTCTCCACCACCGAAGTCTTCTCGTTGAATTAAGACCATATCCCAGTGAACACTGGAATCGTTGCCATTGTAACTGTCACGATAAGCTCTACCTGGGGTAAAGTGAATGCTTCCTAAAATTTTCTCATCATAGAGAATATCTCCCATTGGATATAGTATTTTAGGATTAAATCCAAAAGAAAACTCTCCGACGTATTTGGCGCCTTCATCGGCTTCAAATATTTCTTTTAAAGCCTCTTCCCCTTCATCACAAGTAGCTTTGATAATCTTGCCATCTTTAAATTCTAAGGATACGTGATGATAGACGTTTCCTTGGTAAGGACTTGGGGTATTATAGGTAATTTTTCCATTGACACTATTTTTTACGGGAGCACAGTATAATTCTCCATCAGGAATATTTTTATCTCCAGTACAAGGAATCGCCGGCATTCCTTTAATAGAGAACGTAATATCTGTATCTTTGGCGACGATATGAACTTGATCGGTTCTTTCCATCAATTCTTTGAGAGGACGAATCGCTTCACTCATTGCCCGATAATCGACGGTCATAACGTCGAACGCAAAACGGCGATATTCTTCGAGGGTCATCTTGGCTTTGTAGGCATCGAGCGGACTTGGGTAATTCAATAATACCCAACGTTTTTGATTGATGCGTTCATCATGGACTTTATTTAAAACTTCTCCCATTTGGTGTACAACAGTCGAAGGTATATTCTTGCCTTCGTAATCATTGACGTTGTAGCGAAGTTGTATAAAGCAATCAAACTGATCATTTTCAAACTGTTGATAATCTCGAAGCAAGTTCATGCGCTCAAGGGTGGTAGACTCTGTCAAGCGATTGGCTAAAATAGGATCTGAATAATTGAGATAAGCGATTCCCCCTACTTGCACAATCTCATCGATAAGATCACTTACTAGATCACGAGATTGTTCACTCTGATAGGAAATTAAAACTTTTTCACCTTTTTTTAAGGCGATTGAATAATGTACGATCATACTTGCTAATTTTCTTATTTTTTCTTCCATAATTCTCTCCTCACAAAATGGATGATGCTACATAAACTATTACTAGAAAGGAGTAAGTTATGTATCCATCTTCCTATAGTATGATGCGAAATAGTAGTTTTATGTATCCAAGAAGAAATTCTTTTGGCTTTGGCAATAACAATCGAAATCTTGGCGGATTTGCGGTACCTTTTCTTTTAGGAGGAATTACAGGTGCGGTTCTCGGTAATCCATCCGCTTATCGTCCTTATCCAAACAGTTTTTATTATAATAATTATGTTCCTTATTATAATTATTACTATAATCCTTATTACTATCCCTATTATTAAGAAAGAATGTTTTAAAACATTCTCTTTTTTTGATACCTAAATGATACCTAAATGAATTTAAAAAAATAAAAAATCCTTATTAAATAAGGATTTCATATACAAATGGTCGGGAAGACAGGATTTGAACCTGCAACCCCTTGGTCCCAAACCAAGTGCTCTACCAAGTTGAGCCACTTC
>CANPXY010000027.1 GCA_947587115.1 uncultured Bacilli bacterium | reverse complement strand
GAGCAGATCATCTATATTCCACGGGCTTTGTTTAAAGATGTTTCTTACGATCTTAGAGAAAGCCTTGATTATAAAGGATATAAAGTCAAATTTAAAGATCAGGATAAAGAAAACGTCAAGGTGGTTTGCACCAAGATCAAAGAAAATCCCAAAAATGTTTCTCAATATGTAACCCAAATTACATATAGCGACAAAAATACAGGAACAGGAAAAAGAATTGACACCATAGATGCGATATACGGCTTTTTTGATAACGTTACCCATTTAAAGGAGCAAGTTACTAGTATTGAAGAATACTACTATAGTGTTGCTTGCAAATACGTGAAAACTCTTAAGGTAGTATCTGACTCTTTGATTCCAATTAAAGAGTACAAAAAGCATTACATTGATGACGTTTTGCGGTGTATTGTGCAATGCTCTTGCTTTTCTGAGGCTATTAGAGCAAATGTTGGGGAATTGATAAAAAAAGTTTATGGAGAAAATTGGCAACAGGTTAAAAAAGAGAGTTGGGAAAGTCTTTTTGACTCTAACCAAGTGGTTGAAAAGGTTTCTGTTGATAACCTCGATTATCGAATTTGCGAGTTTGAATATTTCCTAAACGTCATTTATGATAAATTCAAAACCGCTAACCCTTTAGCACTGATGCATGAAATTGCAAGATTGATTAGTGAAAAGATAGCACAAACCTTTGAATTTAAAAACGGTTTTCTTTCACGACCAGGAAAATTTATCAACTGTAGGAAGTTTTTTGATAAAACAAGTGACGTCAATTTAAAGAAAGATGATCTACCATTTTAATCTTTAGATGTCAATTAGGGAAAGTTCTAATAAAAAATTTTCTTGACAAAGAGTTAAACGGTGGTAAAATATCCATCAAAGATAGTTGAAAAGGAGATCATAATGAAAGACGGTAAAGTTTATCCTGTAGGTAGATTCAAAGAATTAATTGCTGATCGTATTAATGCTCTTGAGTTATTGGGAAAATATCATAACGAGTTATATCAAATTTATTTGAATAATGAAAGAAGAGTCTTCAGTGAAAGAAAGCTAAAGTTTGATATTGATCGGCTCTGTTATGCTATTAGTTTATATAATGGCTTTGTTTACGATTGGTTCGAAAGTACTTCTACGGTAAAAGGCGGTCGCTTAATCAGGGCACAAAGATACTCTGTGGATGACAAATCCATCGAAGACCTTAAGAAATTGGCAGAAAATATCAAAGTTGATAGGAGTTTGTACGTTCTTTCTTTATCCAAAAAAGTTGAAGTTACGCCTCTTTTATTACTTGCAAGAGAGTTTGAAAATTACAAGTATGATGTTTCTCAGTATATAAAAAAAGTCTCCAAAGAGTTCAAAAGACTTGTTGGCAACATTCTTACAAAATTCTATGAAAGTTCTTCAACCGATAGATCGGTTTCCATCCATTTTTCGGATTCCGAAAACCTTAGAACTTGGGGGTTAAAAAAGTTCTATGAGTCTATTGACGCCATTTACCGAGAAATTGAAAGTTCTTCTGAAAGCAATATGCTGGATTCCTATTCAAGAGTTAATTCTTGGATGGAGGATTTGGGCTTTGCCCTGAGAGCTTTAGTGAAAACCAAAGACTTAAGAAGTAATATCATTGAAAGGTACAACGGTATTCATAACGTTTTTTGCGATTACATCTATGATAAAAGCGTAGCACATGTTAAAACTCCTTTTAAGGCGGTTAACTCTAATTGGTGGCTTAAACAAGTACCTTATGTGATAGAATACTACTACAAGATGTTTTCAACACATAATGCTCTTGAATTGTACCGTTTTTTGCTTAGAGACGTCTATCATGCTATTTTGATCAGTGCTGAAGGTACTAACTGCTATTCGTCAAGAACTTATCATGATTACCGAGCTTTTGACGATCTCGAAATTCCTACAAGTGAAAAGAAATACAGATATGAACTTTTTAGAGACGCAGGAAAGGTGTTAGAAGTTTGGTAAGAGGAAATTTTTCATGGATAATAGTGAAATATTGAAAAAAATCCGAGCGTTTTCCCATCAGTTGGAAAACTTTTTAAGTGAAGAGGATTTCGATAAAAGAAAAAGCCGTGAGGAAAATATTTTAAAGAAAATTAAAAATCTTTTTAAAAGTTATTCTGTAGCATCTATGGTTTTAAATGCGAAATTGCCGATTGAGAAATCGGTTAAAGAGGCACACTTAACGGCTTGGATGCGACCAATTTACCTTTTCCACTCGATTGAACCTTTTGGGAAACCCAAAAGTGGAGATTTTTGCTTAATAGAAAAGATTTTTAAGAATCCAAAAATCGCAGTAAAATTTGTCAAAGTCACGATTGATGATTTCACTGATATTGTACGAGACGTGAATTTTGCTGATAGTGTGGAAAAAGGTGATTATGCGGAAATTTCCCGAATTTGGGATTATGCCTTTCGAAATATGCTTTTTATCGCCAATCTCATGAATTACGAAAAATATCGGGTTTTAGACACGGAAAAACTTTTTGAAAAAGGCAATTAGGGAAAATCCTAATGATTTTTCGCTTGACAAAGGTGAAAATTGTGGTAGAATAATATCCATAGAAAGTTAGGAATTAAAGGAGATTAAAATGAGTTTTTGGAAATTCGAATCTATTAAAAACGCCCACAATATTCTTAAGGAAAGTTTTTCATACCTTAAAGGGGACAATATTGAATATGGTTGGACAGTAACCGAAAAATTAGATGGTTCGAATATCTGTGCGTGTAAAAAGCTCAATTCCGATCAAATCGAGCTTTACAGTAGAAACGGTTTGGATGCTAGAGAGGTTTTCAAAGACGACATTACTCCTGAAATTATTGAGAAAATAAGAACATCCCTTAAGTCTGTAGAGGTGTGGTTTGACAACAAAGGAGGTTTTGAAACATCGGCGATTTTTGTGTGGGGCGAGATTATCAATACGAAACTTCTTAAAAGAACCCGTTACGGAGACACCCCTCAATTTTTCGCTTTTCGAGGTGCAGTATCTGATACAGATGGCGGTCATCATACTATGGCTTTTTGCGATTTAGTGGATTCTTTCGAAAATATCCACGAAAACGCTAAAGATTACCTCGTTCCTTTCAAAAATGAACCCGTTATGGTTGCTGACATTTTTAAGATGGAAAAAGAAGTGGATAATTGGCATCCAAAAAGTGCTTTGAACAGCAACGTTAATGCCGAGGGGATTGTCCTTATGCCCAATTGGTTGGCTCGTTACATGCCCACAATGAAATTGAAAACCAAGAAGTTTCGTGAAAAGATTTCTGTTAAAGCTACTACTCCTAGAGAAAAGACGATCTCAAATGATCCAATAGCTAATTTGCGTAAAGAATTTTCTTTATACATCAATGACAATAGGATTATTTCGTTGCAGTCAAAAGGTTACAAGTTCACAAGGGAAAATATCCCGACTTTGGTTAAATTGCTGTTGGCAGACGCTATTGATGATTTTGAAAAGGATAATCCAAGCGTTTTGGAGATGGATAAAAAAGATCGTAAAAAAATCTACAACATTGGTTCATACGGTTTTAACATGGTAAGAAGTTTCGTAGATTCTATCTAAAAATTCGGGGAAAATTTACCGACTATCACCTAACTTCATTCATTTATTCTCCTTACTTGGTAAATTTTCCCCAAAAAATTAACCCCCAATATATGGGGGTTTTCTTTTATGCACGCCCTAGAATTTGATTAAGGTATTTTAATCGTTCTTGATAGCCGTTTAATCCGCCGTTGATTCTTTTGGTAAGTGCTTGAAAATTATTGCAATAATGATTTAAATTATTGATTTCCCAAAAAGCTCCTGCGGAATACGAGGCAAAAGGACTAGTGGCGAGCATATCAGGATTGTCAATAATGCTTAGGGGATTTTCTATTAATCCGTGTTTATGGAGTACTTGCCCAATAATTTTGTAGTTTTCCCGACCCGTGATTTGCAAATATCCACGACCTCTAAAAAGCCAACCGTCATTTGTTCCCACTCTATTGCCTAGGCGACCATTGTAGATTTCGTTAGCGATTTCCTGAGGGTGTCTTGCCAAAGAAAATGCCTTGGCATTAGGTTGTCCAGTTTGTGCGTCCTTAAAGCGTCTTGGAAAAGTATTAGCCAAGCCAGTTGCCGAATAGTTGAGATTTTCAATCGTTGACTTGAAACCAGCACTTTCGTGCCCTACTTGGGCAAAAAAACAAGCACGTTCAAGCTCGGTGTCAATTCCGAAAATATCAAAGGTTTTTGAAATATCGTTTAAAGGTGCTTTTGGGAAAATAGCCCTAACATTGTCAAAGATATTCATTTTGTGCTAAAATGTAAAGTTAGTCTAATTGTTAGACAAATTTGTTAGTGCTTATCTATAGAACGGGAAACCGATAGCACTCTTTAGTTCCTTATGGTATAATACGGTGATCTGTTGTCAGTTAAAAAGGTAAAAGGTATGAATCTCGTTTATAGATTTCAATTCAATAGAAAAACGGATAAAAATCTTTTTGAGTATTTTACCACACAGTGCCAGTATTCTGCGAATTTGTACAATCAAGCTTTAGAACTTATCAGCAATGGTTTAAAGGCAAAAAATTATGAAAATATATCCACACTTGATAAAAAGCTAAAAGCCCTTGACACAGATAGTAATTTCTATAGAAAAATCGGAAAGGCTAAAGTTTCCCAACAAACTATTAAAGTAGCTCTTAGCTCTTATAGAGCTTTTTTTAAATGTCTGAGGGCTTTCAAAAAAGAACCTTCTAAGTTCAAGGGACGCCCAAAAGAGCCTCAAAGAAAAGCTAGATTTCCCTTGATCTATGACTATCAATCATCCTCTATTAAAAACGGTAGGATATACTTTTCAAAAAAATTTTCGTTAGCAATTCCACAATATGAAAAGTATAAAGAAAGAATAAAAAATTTTAAACAAATACGGGTTAACCCAAAAGAAAGGGTTTTCATTATCGAGATTACCTATAATTTTATGAATAGTCTAAAGGGGGAATTAGATTTTGAGAAATATGCATCTATTGATCTTGGAGTCAATAACCTTTGTACTTTGTACTTGGAAAACGATTATCCTGAATTGATTTCTGGGCGGGATATTAAGAGCGTAAACTATTTTTACAATAAGCAAAAAGCCAATTGGACTACTAGTAATAAGGTGTTATATCAGAAAAAATTAGCAAAACTTTCGAGGTATCGGGAAAATTTTATTAATGACAAATTTCATAAAATTTCAAAATATATCATTCAAAAACTTATTGAAAAGAAAATAAGAAATCTCGTTATTGGTTACAATAAAGGTTGGAAAGACAATATTACTTTGGGTAAAAAGAATAATCAAAAGTTTTCTTACATTCCTTTTTACAAATTAATCAATATGATTTGTTATAAGTGTGAATTACATGGTATAAAGGTCAATATTGTAGAGGAATCCTATACGTCTAAGTGTGACGCATTAGCGTTTGAAAATATTGGTAAGCATGAAAAGTATGCGGGGAAAAGAGTCAAAAGAGGGCTTTTCAAGTCAGCTACGGGAAAACTTTTAAATGCCGATGTCAACGGGGCTTTAAACATTTTAAGAAAATATAAAGGTGACGGGGGTTCACAAGAAAAACTACCAGCTGGTTACAAATTTTTGCTTAATCCAAAAAGAATAAGGATTTTATAGAATTGACAAATAAGACGGAAATCGTCTATAATTGATGGACTAATACTTGATTAGACTAAAAGCACGATTCAAGGAGGTGTCTGTTTTGAGTCTTGAGACGAAAATTTTATCCAATATCTTTTACGATAGTCAATACGCCTTAAAGATATTGCCTTACACAAAAGAAGAATACTTTGACAATGGGGTAAACAAAAACATTATCCGATTGATTTTAAAGTATTTTGTGCAATTTAATAGCGTTCCGAATAAGGATCAAATTGCAATAGATTCGAAAGAAGTCAATTATCTAAGTGACAAAGATGTAAAAGATATTGCGGAAACCCTGGATGCTTTGGAAAGAGATACCTCAGATCGGAATTGGTTGGTTAAAAAAACCGAAGAATTTTACCGATTCCGAGCCTTGGGAAGTGCAATTATAAAAGGGGCGACTATCCTTGAGAGTAAAGACGAGGGAAATCAAAAAAAGATTCTTACTCTCGTTCAAGACGCTCTTGGGGTTTCTTTTAATAATACGATAGGACACTCTTACTTTAATGATTATATTTCTCGATTTGAGGCGTATCATGAAAAAGAAGATAAAATTCCTACAGGTATTGAGGCTTTAGACGAAATCACCAGAGGTGGTTTTTCAAGAAAGTCCTTAAACTGCTTTATGGGTGCGAGTGGATCGGGAAAATCCATGATACTGGTTTCTTGTGCTTGTGACGCTTTAAGGCAAGGATATAACGTGCTTTATATCACGCTGGAAATGAGTGATATAAGAATTGCCGAAAGAGTCGATTGTAATTTAATGGACGTCACAGCACCTAGGTTATCTGAAATTGACTTAAAAGGCTATTCCACGAAGATTGAAAACCTAAAAGATACGATTTCAGGAAATTTAATCATCAAAGAATACCCAACGGGTTCAAGTTCGGTACTGCATTTTAGAACACTTTTAAATGAATTAGCCATTAAACAAAATTTTATACCTGATGTGATTTGCGTGGATTATATTAATTTGATGACCTCTTCTCGGTATAAGGCGGGATTAGTCAATTCTTATAGTATGATCAAAGCGATTAGTGAAGAGTTGCGTGGTTTGGCTGTTGAAACTAATACAGCTATTTTGACGGCAACTCAAACTAATAGAAGTGGGTTTAACAATTCGGATATTGAAGTCACTGAAGTTTCAGACTCCGTGGGATTGGTTTTCACGCTTGACTTGTTTTTAGCCTTAATAAGAACTGATGCCCTGGACGCACAAAATAAGATTATTATTAAACAGCTAAAAAATCGTTATAGCGATCTGAATAAAAAACCTACTTTTAACTTGGGTTTTAATATGGATTTTATGCGTCTATATGATATAGATGCAAGCGACTATAGAACGGATGAAAGTGTCTATACCCCAAAAAGAAAGATGGAAACGATTTCAACTGGGGCTAGAAGTAAAAATGATTTCGGTAGTTTTAAATTTTAATTTATCAAATTGTTGTTAAAGGAGTATTGAAAAATGGAAGGTTGTGAAGTTTCTCAAAAAGAAAAATCATGCAAAAGTAACGAAAGAAAATATACCTTTGTTTATAAAGGATTTTTCTCTTATATTGTGGGATTATTATTACTGCTTTTGGTTTTGCCCTTTATTTTCGTTTTTTTCCTCATCTATTTTGTAATTGGAATTGTGGGATATGCGGTAAAGTTTCTCACGTATATTCTTGAGGCAATTTCAAGTTTCATTGAGGATTTCCAAGACACGGTACAAGTGAAATTATCCGCTTGTAAAGACGAGATTGAAGAAGTTATCAAAAAGGAAAAATCAATTAAAAATAAAAAGGATATTGATGGAAAAGAAGAATCTGAAAACCCGCAAGGGCAATTGACAAAAGAAGAAAAGTAGTTTACAATTGAAAAGGTAAAAAATTTAAGGTGGCTAGTAAAGAAAAATTAGTCACCTTTTATTTTCGATTTTTAGGAGATTAATCGTGAGATCGTGTGATGAATTTTTAGATACTTTTGGAGGTGTTTTTCAAGGAATTGTTTATGGGGTGGTTACTTTATTTTTACTTCCTTTAATTCCATTATATCTTTTAGGCGTTATTATGAGAAATTTTTTTGACGAAAGAAGAGGTGGTTGGTGATTGTTTGGAAAAAAGCTAAAAGATTATTGAAAAAAGTTCTTAAGAAAAATCCTTTTGAAAAAACCCCAAGAGCAACTAAAGTGAAAGTTCTTGAAATTGAACTTTTTTCTAACGCTTATGGGAAATTCGATACCACGCAATTAAAAAGTTTTTATTCAGGGGAAGTTTTCGAGAGAATTTGTGATGTGGCTTACGGGGCAATTCCCAAAAATAATTCTATCGAAATTATCATTGGTGGCAATGAGTTTGAACGCATGGAAAATACAGAAACCAAGGAATTTACCATTACTATATCGGCAATTGCGGTTAAAGACGTGATTCATTCGGAAAATACCTACAAAGTTTTTGAACTTAATTTAATAGATGGGTTTAAAGACGATGCGTTATTGAGGCGATCGTTGGATAAAATTATCGTAAAATCAATGAATTATTTTACAAATATTGACAATGAAGAAGTGCTTTCAGAAAGAGTGATTAGATTAAATTAAAAATAGAAATTTAAAATTTGGGGAAAAGAAATTGGGAGATACGTTCGATTATTCGGGTTTAAGCACAAATGAATTGCTTAAACTGGAAAAAGAGTATTCTAGAAAATCCAGTATGCTTAACACCAAACAATTAGGTTTAAAAATTCTTTTAAACTCCCTTTATGGTGCAACGGGCAATGTCGGATTCAGATATTTTAATCTCCATTTAGCCACTTCTATTACCTTAAGCGGGCAATTAGCCATCCGTTGGATAGAAAAAAGATTAAACGACTTTTTGAATAAAAAAATTGGCATTAAAAAAGATCGTGTGGTGTTAATTGACACAGATTCCGTAATGCTTAATCTAAAAGACTTAGTCGATGTCTTTTGCCCTAAAGACATCAGTCGGGAAAAGAAGTTGGAATTTTTAGACGCTGTTGGGAAAAAAGTTTTTAACCCTTTTATTGATAAAAGCTATCGGCAGTTGGCGGAATATACCAACGCTTTTGCCCACAAATTTCACATGAAAAGGGAAAATATTGTCAATGCGATGATTATTGTCGCAGCCAAAAATTATCTATGTCGAGTGTGGGATTCTGAGGGTGTAAGGTATTCGATTGAAGAACCTTATAATAAAATCATGGGTTTGCAAATGATTAAAGCCTCGATGGGTAAAGAGGTACAAAAAGCCATGAAAGATGCGATTCCGATTTTAACCGAGGGGCAAGAAAGTGAGTTGCAAGACTATATCAAAAAAGTAAAAAGCACTTTTAACACTTTAAGCGTTGAGGATATTGCTTTTCCAAGAGGCGTGACACAAATCAGCAAGTTTTCCGTTCCCCTGGTTAAGGAAAGAATCGAAAAATCTACAGACATCAATGAAATCAAGCAATTAGAGGATTTTTTAGACACCAAAAGCCAAATCTATACGAAATTTGCCCCCGTCCATGTAAAAGCGGGTTTAATTTATAATGATTTGATTGAACGCTTTGGTCTTACTCAACAAAGACAAAAAGTAGCAGATAACGACAAAATTAAGTTTGTCTATTTGAGAAAACCTAATCCAATTGGAGAAGAAGTAGTGGGGTTTCAAGAAACATTACCTAAAGAGTTTGGCTTGCATAGTTACGTGGATTATGATAAAATGTTTGAGAAGAGTTTTCTCGAACCCATCCGCAAAATTACAGACGCTTTAGGTTGGAAAACGGAAAAGGTAAGTTTCTTAGAGGATTTCTTTGAATGAAAATCATTATTTTGGGTGATTGCCACTTTGGTGTTAAACAATCTAGCGACATTGTCGCTTTACATCAAAGAAGGTTTTTTGACTCTTTAATTGACTATGGCAACAAAAATAATATCAAAACCATTATTCAATTGGGGGATATTTTCGATCAAAGAAAAAATATTAACGTAAAAAGCCTTAAAACTGCTTATTGTGTGTTTTCCAAATTACGTGATCACGGGTTTACTTTCCATACCTTAATTGGCAACCATGACATTTTTTATCGAGATACTTTGGAAATTACTTCTTCTGAACTTCTTTTAGGTGAAGAGAGTAATTTCGAAAATATTAAAGTCTATAAAGAACCAACTACTGTTGACTTTGACGGATGCCAAATTGATTTGATTCCTTGGATATGCTCGTCAAATGAAGAAAAGTGTTTATCTTTTATAGCAAATTCAAAAAGCCCCGTTTGCTGTGGGCATTTTGAAATCAATACTTTTCCCGTTCTTTTTAGAATCGAGTTTCACGGCGGGATGGAATTACAGACATTTCGAAAATATAAAAGAGTCTTTTCTGGGCATTTTCACATCCCTAGCCAAAAAGACAATATTGTCTATGTGGGAACACCGTATCAATTGACGTGGGCGGATGTTGAATCGAAAAACGGTTTTTGGGTATTTGATACAGAAACTTTTGAATGTATCCAAGTGTTAAATGATGACGTCTACTATAAAATTTTACGCTATAATGATAAGGAAAAAGGAGTTACAACAAAACCCACGGAAGTCAATTTGAAAGATTGCTATGTGAAAATTATTGCCGAAAACCGAACCAATCAACTTCTTTTTAATTGGTATCTGAATAAAATCTACGAGCAAAATCCCGCTGAAGTGAAAATTGTCGATAGTGACTTTCAATTTGGGTTAGACGAAATTGGTAATATTGACGAGACCACTTTAAAATTATCCACGATTGACATTATCAATCAATATGTGGACAGTATGGAAATCGGGTTTAAAGAACCATTGAGGACTTTTTTGGCTAATCTCTATACAACTGCAATGACTCAAAGTGAAGAGGAATAGATGCTTAAAATCAATTACGTTTCTTTTAAGAATTTCTTAAGCTATGGAAACTCTTTTACAAGAGTCGATTTTGGTGGTTATCAATTAACAGCAATCACGGGGGCTAACGCTAACGGGAAAACCACAATTATGAACGCCGTAGTGTTTGCCCTTTATAATAGATCAATCAATAGAATCAATAAAAACAATCTTATCAACAATATCAATCAAAAAGATTGTGTGGTTGAAGTCGGTTTTACCACTTTGGGAAACACTTATAAAGTTATCCGTTCAATTAAACCCAATAACTTTGAAATCTACAAAAACGAGCAACTAATCACGGTTGACTCGAAAAGCAAGGATTATCAAAAAATTCTTGAAGAACAGATTTTAGGAATGGACTTTAAAACTTTTATCCAAACGGTAACAATTTCGATGGTAAATTACACTCCTTTTATGGGGTTATCAAATACAGATAGACGGGTGGTAGTTGAAGACCTTTTAGGGATTCGGGTTTTAAGTTCAATGAATAGCATTTTAAAGGGGAAAATATCCGATAATAATGCAAAATTAAATGAAATCAAAGTAGCTATTCAAATGATCAAAAGCGAGTTGGAAAGTCAGAAAAAAACTTTGGACGCTCTGAAAAATGACTCCGCATCCAGTGAAGAAAGTTTTAAAGAGGAAATCGAAAAGATTAATTCCGACATAGAAAGCCGTCAGAAAGGGTTAAAAACGCTTTACGAGGAGCTATCTACTGAAGAACCATTGTCACTATCATTAGATGATTTGAATATTCGTATAGACGATTTTAAGGGGGTTATTGGCGAATTAAAAGCGAGATTAAAGATTCATAATACAGACGTGAAATTTGTCAAGGTAAACGATACGTGCCCAAAATGCCATCAGGAGATTTCCTCTGAGTATCGGGGGAAAATTATTGCAGAAAACGAAAGGGCTATTAAAGAATTAAACTCGCAAATAGCGGAAAAAGAAAAGAGCTTAAAAGAGTTAGAAAAAGAAAAAGGGGAAACTTTAAGGCAATTGGACTCTTTTAGCACTATTCGGGGGGAAATTTCCAAAGAAAAAGGTGTCATACAAACACTGGAAAAGCATAAGAAAAAACTTGGGGAAAAACTTGAAAACTCTGGTAAAAAAGGGTTAGTAGAAGAATTTGAAGAGAATTTCAAAAAAAGAGCCCTACAAGCCAAACAATTAGGAGAAGAGAAAAAAACTCTTGAGGTAAAAAACATGATTTATCGGCAAGCCGAGAAAATCTTAAGTGATGACGGGGTTAAAAGCGTCATTCTTAACCAATATATCCCAATTATCAATCGGATGGTTAATCATTATCTGCAAGAGATGAATTTCTATCTTTCCTTTGAACTGGATAATCAGTTTAACGAAACTCTAAGAGCAAGAGGGCGGGACAATATGACTTACTCGAATTTATCCGAAGGGGAAAAAAGGCGTCTTGATATGGCAATTCTTTTCACATGGCGAGACGTGGCACAAAGAAGAAATTGTTGCTCTTGCTCCAACATATTCATTGATGAAATTTTAGATAGTTCTTTGGACTCCGATGGGCTGGAAAGCATTATCAGATTGTTAAAAAGTTTTAAAGAATCCAATATTCTTTTAATCTCCCATAGAGAAAACGTGCAAGATATTGAATTTGATCGGGTACTAACAGTTTCGAAACCAAATCAATTTTCAACTATTAAGTAATATTAGACAGATGGGTTATGTGTTTCGTTTTTGAACACTTGAAAAGCGATTAAAAGTGTAATGAATTTTTGACGAACGCAGTTAGCATCATCATCTAATCTCCTCTAAAGTTTCCTCACAGCAATTTTTAAAAGCATAGCGTAACGGGAAACTTGTATACACTTCATTAAGTAAGCCCCAAATTTGCAAATACACCCGATAAAGGGGCTTTTGCCATGCTAAGAATCCATAAAGATTTTGAAGAAAACAATACAGTAACAGTTACAGTACCTTTAACAGAAATTGATATTGATTATATCGCCAATCGGGTAATTGAATTACTCGATGAACGGGAAAAAGAAAATAATAAAGAGACAGAAACTCCTGAAGAGTCTGAGACACCTGATAATCGTTATCCTGAACCGAATGATCCAACTGATCCCGTGGAAACTATGGGAGAATAGTCTATGGAAGTTACCACACGAGAGGAAATTTTAAACGATCGGGACGGAAATTATTGCTATCTTTTTGATAAAAACGACAATGTGGTGGCAACGGTAAGTTTTTCGGAAAATTTGGTTACGCTATCCATTCCGAAAACGGAAACCGATATTGAAATTGATCTTGAGGATACACTGGATGTGGAAAGTGCCGTGGAATATATCCTTGAGATATTTTCAGAAAACGGTTTTGAGTTGGAGACTGAAGAACTCTATAGAATTATTGAGAAAATGGACAATCTGATTAGCTCATAAGATCGCTAATCAAATACTTTCCAAAGAAGTCGAAAGTGGCATTACCCGTGAGATAAGTGGTTTCGGTTGTATCTTCACGCACCTGGAATCCTTCCACGTTTGTGGGATAGCAACTTCGAAAAGTCAATAGCCTTACGGGTTTTTGACTTTCCCCGAAAACCGTCACATAGGCGTCACTAACCAAATCGGGAAAGTCTACGTCTTTTTTATTCTCAGGCAAAAAAGATGGATATTTTTTTATAAAAGAGGAAATATCCCCTCCTGATTCGGCTACTCCAATTAAAGTAATCCAATCGTAAAGAGTGACAAAATTATCCAAATTAGCGTCTATTGTGTATTCAAATTGCAACGATGATACCTCAGGAATTGTCCCTGGGTGCTTAATAGCCACGTGGCGGGTGGCTTGATTAGCACTATTAAGGGAAACGGGCGGAATAGTCACCGCTTTGGCAAAAAGAGTCAAATTCTTAAAGCGGGAAAATTGTATGACAAACCCTGTAGATACCAAGGGATTAATGACCGAGGGATTCGGGCAAGATGGATATGTTATTTCAACGTCACTCATGGCTAAAAAGATTTTTTAAAGACGGTTTTCCAAAATGGCTATTCTTTTTTCCAATTCGTTTACTTTACCTACAAGTAAAGCGACAATGGCGTTATAGTCAATGGTTAAACATCCTTCTGCGTTCTTAGAAGTTGCCAAAGGAGCTATTTTTTTCACGTCTTGGGCAATTAAACCGATTTTTCGATTGCTTTTTTCCTCACCGATGAAATTGTAGGTGTACGGGGTAAGCGAGTCAAAAGTGATTGATGACACCCTTTCCAAATTTTCTTTACGGGTTTTATCCGACAAAATATTGATGGTGTTGCAAGTCATCTCTCCGTTTGATGTGATATTGCCAGTTGCGGAAATAGTCTTGGCAGTTGTTATTCCTTCTGTTACAGAAAGACTGTTGACAGTAGCTTGCCCTGATGCGGTAAACGATCCTGTCGAAACCAATCCCGTAGTAGTAACTCCGCTAGCGGATATGTT
>CANPXY010000026.1 GCA_947587115.1 uncultured Bacilli bacterium | reverse complement strand
TTTTCTTTTCTATTTCTTTAAAATTTGTTAAACTTAAATGGTATGAGATAGGAGCTAAATATGAACAAAAGAATAATCGACGAAATTTCAAGAGACTTAAATATATCGAACAAGAGCGTTCAAGTAGTCTTAAAATTGTTAGAGGATGGAAATACGATTCCTTTTATTGCAAGATATCGTAAAGAAGCAACGGGCGGCTTAGACGAAAAGATCATCCAAAAAATTGAGGAAGTCTTCCGTTATCAGATGAATTTAGAGAAGCGCAAGGAAGATGTCATTCGCTTGATCGACGAGAAGAAATTGTTGACGGACGATTTGAAAGAGCGCCTTTTAGCGTGTCAAAAGTTGGTAGAAGTAGAAGATCTCTACCGTCCATATAAAGAAAAGAAAAAAACGAAAGCAAGTGAAGCCATTGCCCGTGGCTTAGAGCCTTTGGCGAAAAAGATCATGGCCCAACCAGAGACTGGTACCTTGGAGGCTTTGGCAGCGCCTTACATTCAAAATCAAGTAAAAGATCTTCAAGAGGCAGTAGAGGGGGCAAAGTATATTATTGCCGAGTGGATTAGCGACAATGCTTCTTATCGGAAAGCGTTGCGTGGCAAAATTTATAAAGAAGGCATCATGGTAACAAAGAAAAAGAGCCATGGAATCGATGAAGAAAAAACGTATGAGATGTATTATGACTATCAAGAGCCAATACGAACGATCAAACCACATCGTGTTTTGGCTATAAATCGAGGTGAAAAAGAAGGAATACTTTCCGTATCGATCGCCGTAGATCATGAGACAAGAATGAAGGAACTTCAGGAAAAAATCATCAAAAGGCCATCTTCCTTTGTGAAAGAGGTGATCGTTGATGCCATCGAAGACAGCTATAAACGTTTGATTTTCCCTAGCATCGAGCGAGAAATTCGCAGTGATTTAAAAGAGCGGGCGACGGATGTTGCCATCGATAATTTTTCTCGCAATGTCGAAAAGTTATTGTTGACGCCGCCGATCAAAGGGAAAGTAGTCATGGGATTAGATCCTGGCTTTCGTACCGGCTGTAAACTTGCGGTATTAGATCCCACGGGAAATGTGCTCGATATTGCCGTCATCTATCCGACGGAGCCTCGACGTGATCTTCCTGGAAGTGAAAAGAAAGTTCTCGAGTTGATTGATCAATACCAAGTGGATATTATTGCCATCGGCAATGGTACAGCTTCCCGTGAAAGCGAGCAATTTATTGCTAGTACGATCAAAAAAGCGCATCGCTCTATAGAATATATTATTGTAAGTGAAGCAGGTGCTTCGGTCTATTCCGCCAGCCCACTGGCGCAACAAGAATTTCCGGACTTAACGGTCGAAAAGCGTAGTGCGATCAGTATTGGCCGGCGTCTACAAGATGCGCTATCAGAACTTGTCAAGATCGATCCCAAAAGTATTGGGGTAGGACTCTATCAACACGACGTGCCCCTCAAACAATTAGATGAATCGCTAGATTATGTGGTGACCAATGTAGTCAATCAAGTGGGCGTCAACCTCAATACGGCCAGTCCCTCTTTGTTAAGTTACGTATCAGGACTTACTAAAAAGGCGACGGAAGCCATTCTAGAGGCGCGTCGTCGCCTTGGAAAATTTACTTCAAGGGAAGAACTAAAAGCCCTCAAAGGCCTCTCTAGTAAACAATATGAGCAGTCCATTGGCTTCTTGCGGATCGTCGGTGGCACCAATGCATTCGATCAAACCGACATCCATCCCGAAAGCTATCCAGTGGCAATGCGCTTGTTAGAGACACTACATTTTTCGCAGACAGACATCGGTACCGAGAAATTGAAAGAAGCCCTTTCCAAATTAGATCCTAAAACTTATAGCGATCTTTTAAATACCGACCATTACACGCTGGAAGATATCATTACTTCCCTAATGAAGCCAGGACGCGATCCTCGTGATGAAATGCCACGTCCACTCCTTCGAAGTGACGTTTTGAGTCTTTCCGATCTTAAAGTTGGAGATCAACTTCAAGGTACTGTGCGCAATGTTGTCGACTTTGGTTGCTTCATCGATGTAGGACTACATGATGATGGTCTTGCCCATATTTCTAAATTGAGTGAGCACTACATTAAGCACCCCTTGGATGTCGTTAGTGTCGGTGATATTGTCGACTGCTATGTAATTGGCATTGACCCCGTTACGCACAAGCTTTCACTGAGCTTACTGCCACAAGAAAGATAAGTGACCCAGGGCACCATTTTTGAACTTTTAGAAAAAAATAAAATTGCAAAGGTCGAAAATGGAATATCGCAAAAATCACAAAACCCTTTAAAAATGGCGTTTTTAGATGACGACCACCATCCAAAAATCAACCTTTGGTAAAAAAATAAAAATACCAAAGGTCAATTTTTGAGTTTTGGGTGTCAACTCGTGTCAAGAAAGAAAAAAATTTTTTTTAGAAACCCTTATTCTATTTGGGTTTCATTTTTTTGACCAAAAATATTGTCAAAAAAGGCATTGATTTTGTTCATTAGAGGACTTACAATGAAAGTGTAAAAAATAAAATAGGGAGGTAAAATTTTATGGTTGCAACGGTGCTAGATAACACTGCATTAAAAGTGGTAAAACGGGATGGTAAACGGGTTGCTTTTAATGGAGAAAAAATTGCTGTAGCAATTAAAAAAGGTTTCGATAGTACCATCGGCAGTGTTGAATACACAGCAGAGGATATGAACAAGGTCTATCTTAAGGTATTAGAAGAAATCGAAAAGACATATCAAGATGAAAAGGAAATACGTATCGAAGAGATACAAGACCTAATCGAAAAGAATCTAAAAGATCTTGGTTACGCGGATGTTTTAGAAAGCTTTTCAAGTTATCGGGAACGAAGAAATGAATCTCGTAAAATCTTCGTTTCAAGACAACACAAATTGATGAAAGCCATCGAATCGTTGTCCCTCAAGGATGCCAAAGACGAAGATGCTAAACGTGATAATGCCAATGTGGATGGCGATACAGCGATGGGAACGATGTTGCAGTATGGCAGTACCATTTCCAAAGAATTTGCGAAAGCATATATGATGAAGTCCAAATTTGCGGAAGCGCATGATTCTGGACAAATTCATATTCATGACATGGACTTCTTACCAATGGGTACGACGACTTGCTGTCAGATTGATTTGAACGAATTGTTCAAAGATGGTTTTTCCACAGGACATGGACACCTACGTTGTCCAAATGACATCATGTCCTATACAGCTCTTGCAGCAATCGCAATTCAATCCAATCAAAATGATCAACATGGTGGACAGAGTATTCCAGCCTTCGATTATTATATGGCTCCTGGAGTACTTAAAACGTTCAAGAAACAATTCAAACAATTACTTTATGACTTCCTAGATATGATGGGGATTCTTGGTTATATCAAGTTCGACCATGTTGTAAAGAAGATCGATAAACTCAAATCTATTGAATTCGATATCGAAGAATTTAAGGAATTCTACGAATGTAGCGAAGAAGCAGAAAGAATCTTTAAGAAAGCTTATGATCGAGCATACAAGAAGACCGATCGCATCACTTATCAAGCGATGGAAGCTTTTATCCACAATCTTAACACGATGCATTCTAGAGCTGGAGCACAAGTGCCATTCTCATCTATTAACTTTGGTACAGATACATCTCCAGAAGGTCGAATGGTCATGAAAAATTACTTATATGCAACGGACGCTGGACTAGGACATGGCGAGACGCCAATCTTCCCAATTTCGATCTTCAAGGTCAAAGAGGGAATCAACTACAATAAAGAAGATCCAAACTATGATTTGTTCCAACTTTCTTGTAAGGTGTCTGCTAAGAGATTGTTTCCAAACTTCTCATTTATCGATTCTGCGTTCAACAAACAGTATTATAAACCAGACGATTATCGCACGGAAGTTGCCTATATGGGATGTCGTACGAGAGTTATGGGAAATGTGGTCAATCCTGATAAAGAGATCGTCTCTGGTCGAGGAAACTTATCCTTTACCTCAATCAACTTGCCACGTATTGGAATTAAACATGGGCAAATCCTAAATGGAAAAGCCGATCTAGATGGCTTCTACCAAGAGTTAGGAGAACTCATGGATCTTGTTAGAGATCAACTTCTAGAACGTTTTGAAATCCAGTGTAGCAAAAAGATCTATAACTTCCCATTCCTTTTAGGACAGGGTGTTTGGATCGACTCTAAAGGACTTAAGAACAATTCCAGAATCCGTAATGTTCTAAAGAATGGAACTTTGACAATTGGATTCATCGGTCTAGCAGAAACCCTCAAAGCCTTGATTGGAAAACATCACGGAGAGAGCAAAGAAGCACAGAAACTAGGGCTTGAGATCATTACGTTCATGCGTAAGAAAGTAGATCAATATGCACAAGAGTACAAATTAAATTTCTCTTTGATCGCAACGCCTGCCGAAGGATTGTCAGGAAGATTTACAGCAATTGATAAATCTATTTATGGAATTCTTGAAGGCATTACTGATCGAGAGTATTATACGAATTCCTTCCATATTCCAGTTTATTATAATATTTCTGTTATCGATAAACTCAAATTGGAAGGACCATATCATGCACTTACCAATGGTGGTCACATCAGCTATATCGAATTAGATGGCGATGTTGCCAACAATTTGGAAGCCTTTGAAAAGATCATTCGCTTGATGCATGACAATCAAATTGGCTATGGAGCAATCAATCATCCGGTAGATCGTGATCCAGTCTGTGGATATACTGGAGTGATCGGGGATGTATGCCCAGGCTGTGGAAGACACGAAGCAGAAGGTGTCAGTGTCGAAAGAGTAAAAAACGCAAGTTTAACTTGCTGTGGAAGATAGAAAGGAGAAAAAGATTATGACAGATGAAGAAAGAAAAGTAGGAGAGGGCGTAAAGTTCGAAAGAATCAGAAGAATTACTGGTTACTTAGTAGGAACAACTGATCGTTTCAACAACGGTAAAAAAGCGGAAGAACGCGACCGTGTAAAACATGACACTACAGGTATTGTCAGCCCTGCCAAATAAGTATGAAAATTCGTCTTGCAAGTACACTACAAAAAGATAGTATTGTTGATGGAGAAGGCATCCGTACAGTCATCTGGACCCAAGGATGCCCGCATCATTGCCCAGGGTGTCACAATCCTTCTACCCATGATTTTAAGGGTGGTTTTGAAGTCGACTTAGAGACCGTCAAAGACGAGATCAAAGATCTCAAAGGGCAAGATGGCATCACTTTTTCTGGAGGAGATCCAATGTACCAAGCAAAGGCTTGTAAAGAATTAGCGAAGTTTGCGAAGTCACAAGGGCTTTCGGTTTGGTGTTATACAGGAGATACATTTGAAGAAGTGTTAGAAGACAAAGAGAAACGTGCGTTTCTCGATGAGATCGATATTTTAATCGATGGTAAGTTTGAACTCAAAAACCGAAGTCTCGATCTCAAATTCAAAGGATCATCCAATCAGCGAATTATCGATGTAGCTAAGAGTTTAAAAGAAAATCAAGTTGTTTTAGTGCCAGAATATATTGAGCCGAAAGTGTACGCACCATTATATCAAAAAGGAGAAGATCTATTTATCTAAGAAGATAACACTTCTTCTTTTTTTGTGATAGAAGTGATATAATATAAATAGAAGGTGAAAATATGAATTATCATCAATTGATTAATAAAGATCATCCTATATTTGCCCATGAAATTGCGGACGATGAACTTATGATTATGAAAGCCATCGATGGAATGGATATTTTAATCAATCGTACCGCCTATCAACATTTCTTAAAATTACAATCTTATTTAGAAAATAAATTTCATATTGAAATTGGAATCGATAGTGCCTATCGCTCCATCCTGCGTCAAGAAGAATTAAAGCAAGAATTTGCTCGTCAATATGGAAAAGAATATGCCCAAAAGATGGTTGCTCCTAGCAAGACCAGTGAACATCACACCGGTTTGGCCATCGATCTTTCGCTAAAAGACGGAAGTTGGATCATGGAAAATGAAGAGCTGATGAACAAGGAGCAAGAATGGGAGATCGTTCATAATTCTTTAGCGCCCTTTGGATTTATTCTTCGTTATCCCAAAGGAAAAGAAGATGTTACCAAATATTCCTATGAGCCATGGCACATTCGCTATGTCGGAAAAAAAGCAGCTATCGAGATGTCAAAGAAACATTGGACGCTAGAAGAATATGATCAAAATAAAAGAAATAAACAAAAAAATAATTAATATACTTTAGGGGAGATGAGGTTATGATAAAGAATATTGCTTTTACTGCGGATAGTGGTGTTTTAAAGAATATGGATCAAGTAGTCGTTATTCCATCTTGTATTATCGATTCCAAAGGGACTAGTTATTTAGATCAGAAGGATATTACGAATACAGAACTATTTCAAAGACGAAACAGAGGAGAAAAATTTAAAACTTCTTCACCACAGATGAGCAGCTTTTTAGATGTGTTTGAAAATTTGTTAGAAGAGTATGAGGATGTGATTCATTTTTCGATGAGTGGAGATATTTCTTCCGGATCACTCAATGCGGCTGTCCAGACGGCTAAAATCGTGAATGAAAAAAGAATTCATGTAATTGATACCCGTCAAGGGGGACCAGGGGGTGCCTTGGTAGTAGAGCTTGCAAAACAAATGAGAGAAAGTGGTGCCTCTACTAAGAAGATTATCGAAGAGTTGACTTTAGATCTTTTGCCACGCATTCAAACGACCTTTTTGGTACCAAATCCGATTGGCTTTTTAGAAAGTGGTCGTAACAAGACCAGCCATCATGTGGGAACAATTTGGAAAGAGATGTTCGTCAAACTGTTGATGAAGCGAGGTACCAAATTTGAAGTAGTTCTAAAAGACGGCAAGCTATTACAAGATAAGATGCATCGTTATCCAGTTGATACCATGTATGTCGATTTTATTAAACAGCATCTTGCCAATGCGGAACTTGAACCCAATCTCTTTGTTTTTGGGGGAACGAATTTATCGGAACAACACGCTTCTGCCATTCAAAAATTCCTAAAGACAACTTATCCAAATTACGAAGTACAAGAACACGACATGGGTGGCGTCATTTCTGCCTATGCTTGTCAAGATACAATCGGGATCAGTTACGTCAAGAAAAGATCTTAGAAACAGTTGCGCTAGGATCAAAGTGGAAGGGATGGTTTTATGGAAAATAGAAAATATACAGTAAATCGTAGTGATGTCTATGTTGGGGCGGTCGTAAGGACGAACATGGTCTTTCGCCATGAAGGAGCACAATCATTTTATGGGGTTCAACCCGGACAATTAATTACCGGAAGTTATAGACTTTATCGAAGTATGTTGTTTGTACCTGATTCGAACGCTCAATCGAATGATCTGTTGTATAAGAGTCCCAGTTATCCGATTTTAAATATCACCGATGACCGTACCTGCCTCGACGTTAAAAAGAATAATCCTGTGATTACGGATGCAATCAATCTAGATGAGTTGCTTGCATACTTTGGCTATCAAGAAGAATTGACCTATCAAGATTTAGCAAAAATTCGAGCCACATTTTTTAATGGCACCTTTGCTAAAAATCACTGCGAGCTTTTTGGTTATCGAGAACTTCCCAAAGAGGAGATCCCTTGCTATGGTGATAAAATTATGACTGAACAAGAAGGATTAGAATATTGCTACGAATCAAGATGGAGCCGTCGCGTATTTGAAAGAGCCCATCAAGGGCCACTATCAAGTATCTATTGGAAGGTTTTAGAAGAACGAGGAGACAACGATTTTCAAGATGCTTTGTTAAACCATAAAAAAACGGATGCCTTCCTACCAGATAAAGAAGAAGGGCATATAAAGAAATTGTCCCTATTTTAAAAAATGCACAATTTTAGTGGAAATATTTCAAAGTAAAAAAAACAGTCATTTCTTTTTGATGACTGTTTTTAATGGATCTGTAATATTGTCTTTAAAAAGATCGCTCACGATAATCTTGATCAATAAAACGATTTCAATGATGCCTCCAGTAATATAGATATTAAGGGTTGCATCTGAAAATTTTAAAATATGAAGTCCACATAAGAAAAAGAATACATCAAAAACGATGAGTTGGAAAATGAAAGTTCCAATCAATAAAATTGCATAATTTTTCTTAAGATCACGATCTTCCCTCGTTGTCTGCGTAAACGCTTGAATGACTTTGCCATCATATTTTAGTCGTTCTCTTGCTTCATCTAACGCTTCTGATTTCTGGATAGAGGAATTGGTGATTTTTTTATTTTGATCTAATTGTTGATAGATTCTAGAGAGTTGAATTTTATAATTCTCATCGATACTTTGATCAGAATCACTTGCTTGTGGTATTTGCTGTTTCACATTAACCCCAACCGGATCAAGCGCATCGTCATTGCCGAATGAGAGACATTGAAGGTCTTGGCGAGTTTGGTAACGGAAGGGCAGACTTGATAGAGTTTGGTCACCATATCTCGGTCCATCAGTAGTGCTCCAGCCAAATAGTCAATGTCTTCTTCTCCTGAATTTTTGTCGTGGCGATCAAAATGGACTTCTTGATTTCGAAGGAGTTTATCTCCCTCTAAAAAATAATGTGCCAACTCATGTGCCAAAGTAAAACGTTGCTTTACTAGTGATTCTGTTTCATCGATGACAATTTGAAATTTTTCCCCATTATACTTGATGGATCCAGAAATGCCTTTGGGTAATCGGTCATGATAGACTTCAATATCATGATTGTTTGCAATCGTGATCAAGTCCACTGGGACAGTCAGCATATCGTTTTTGACCAAGATACTGTTGGCTTTCTGTTCTAATTTACGATCGATTCTTGTCATTTTTAATTTCTCCTTTAAATATCAAGATAGTATATTCTATGCTTCATAGTGAATACTTAGTCAAATGAACGAAATGAACGTCAAACGATCGACACAATTTGACATTTTTGAAGATTTATGATATAATGAGCGCACCAATGGGGGTTGGTGAGTACAGACGATCCTAGGGGTCGTTTTTTTAATAATAGGGGGTTAAAAAAATGGAACTGGAGATCCTTCGGCTCATTTATGATTATTCTGTTCACGGGAAATTCATAGATGCCAACTTGATCGAGCAAATAATCTCAACGATTGTATCGCAAAGAGATCTTGCCCAATATGTGCGAAATGTAGAATTTATCCATGGAGTCGATATCGAAGATGATATGATTACTTATGCTTCCTACAATCCGTTTACAATGATGATCAAAATTAACTGTGACGCACTTCGAAGTTCGTTAGATGACAAAAGTTGTTATGATCACTTGTTTGATGGAGTGGAGCAACCGATGTTTAAAAATTTTTTAATTACTCAATATGTTTTACACGAATTAGAACACGCCTATCAAAATCGACAATCGCAAGATCAAGAAGATCATTCCTTGGAAACAACCTTGATCAATGCCAGTATGAAACTAGAGAAAATGATGCGAGATCCTAAAATTTTAAATGCCATCCAAACTGATCCAAATTTTGCACACGATATGAAAGATTATGCATTATATACGAAGCAGCTATATCAAAGATATTATGTGATCAATCCGGCAGAGCGACTAGCCCAAATTCGCTCCTTTAGAACGATTGTCACTGCCCTAGAACCAATCAAGAAGCACGTGCCTCGATTATACGAATTTGAAAATGCTTCACTACTAGAAGAACTATTGCAAGGGTATGAAGAGTCTTATGACTTAGGAATTTGTCCTACGCAAGTTTACTTGCAAGGAAATGATCAAAGTGAAGTTTGGAGTCAATTGGATTTCTATCATCCAAATGAACAACAGCTAAGAGAAAATGTACATAGACAATATACTTTGAACAAAAGACTTACCCTAGGCTTGCCGGTAAGTCCTAAAGAGTATGAATTGTTGTATAATCATCTTCAAACTACGAATAAATATCAAGCATAAAAAAAGTATTATTTATAAAGTGAGAAAGCGATCGACTTGGTCGCTTTTTAATTTGCCTTGATCGCTTGATCGTCAATAAATATATACTACATTTTTAAATAAAAGCGTGGTAAAATATTAAATGTGAAAGAGGGTATTAGGATGTCTATTAAACCTAATGATTGTAAAACAATTCAAATGAATGAAAATGGTTATTTAACGATTGAAAGAAAAGGAAAAGATGGTTGTTTTTGGGAAGAAGTAACTTTTAAAACGCGCGATGAAGAAACTGCAACATTCGTTGGATCATATTATACACATAATCGTTCCACGAGTTTCGAATGGATGGAATATAACCAAAATTTTATTGCAATACTAAAACTTCCTGCACTGGACTGTGATAGGGATGATGCCGAAATCAAAGCATTATTTGATATTCAATCAAGAAAATTGATCGATGGCACCCAAGAAGAACTTCTTAAAATTTATAAAAGGGAATTTGAGGTTCATCCAGGATTTGATGTTCTTGCGGTTCCTTGCAATCGAGCATTTGTTGTAGCACCAGAAAAAACAGAAGAATTTAAAAAAGCAGCCAAAATCCTGAAGAAAGATAATAAGTAGAAAACGATCTATTAAAGAGGAGCATTTGAATTTTTCTTGGAGTAAGAATTGATAAATTTTTGAAGAATAAATGAAATAAATATTTTTCTTTATAGCAACGACACTTCGTTTACACTTTTTATTAAAAGTACGCCAAAAGCGTTCACAAAGGCTTGATTATAGATATGGATATTTTATATAATAATAATATGAAAGACTTGCGAATAATGACTGTAAAATAGAGAGGAGAAACGATCAGATGAAAACGAAATTAATGAAAGTGACATTGGGTATTTTATTTATTGTAGGTATGTTTTTAACTACTAACAAAGTAGAAGCTGCAACAGCTACTACATCAACACTAAATTTTAAAGATACTATTACAACTAGCCAAAGTGATCCTGTGCATGGATGGTCTTGGGATGCAGATACGAAAACTCTTACTTTGACAGATTTTGATTGTGAAGTAACGACTCTTAATAAAGCTTGTCTATTATTTCCTAATGAATCAGATATTATAATAGTTCTTGAAGGAGATAATATAATAAACACTGCAGGGTTGGCTTCCATTGGTGCTAAAGACTTTGGAACAACTGAATTATTACACAGTCTTCTTATAAAGGGGAATGGTTCGTTAGCTATTAATACTACGACGGGAGCAAGTAATGAGGGCGTTATCAGAACTAAAAATCTTACTTTAGAATCTGGTAAGCTAGAATTAAAAACTTCAATAAGAGTTACAGAAGAATTTAAAATTACAGGTGGAGAACTTTATGCAAGATTACTTGACAAAAGTGGGGTTACAGCTGCTGTTCGCGTTGGTAAAAAGTTAACTATTAGTGGCGGTACCGTCGATGTCCAAGGTAAGAGACCTTTTCAAGTTACTGGAGATCCTGATCAAGACAGTGTTGCAGTAGAAATAACTGGAGGAGACATTACTTTAAAAGGTGAATATGATTTTAATGAGGGAACTATACATGTAGAAAATACTGGTTCAGATCATAAAGCAAATATTGTTATAAATGGCGGAAAAATCACTTGCAGTGATTCTGGTTATTGTGTTTCTACAGCAGTAGGAGATATTAGTATTAATACAGGTAAAGCAACAATTAATACAAGTCATATGAAGTATGAAGGAATCGCTCATACTGGTAAAGGACAAGTAAATATTTTTGAAAAGAAAGATCCTGCGGATTTAACTGAATTAAATAAAGCGATTGCTGAAGCAGAAGCATTAAACGAAGATGACTACGAAGACTTTAGTGCCGTAACTGCAGCACTAACAAAAGCAGCTGAATTATTGGAAAATAAAGAAGGATTAACAGAAGATGACCAAGCTGAAATTGATGAATTAGTAAAACAGATTAATGCTGCTATTAAAGCTCTTAAACCATATAATGTACCTAGTACAGATGAAGTAAATCCAAACACTGGAGATGGAATTGTTACTTATATCGTGATGGCAACGATAAGTTTAATCGGTTTAGCCACTTTAACAACAAAAAGATTACTATTAAATAAAAATTAATAATAAAAGACTTAATGTTTTAATAAAGAGATAACAGATTCGTTTGTTATTTCTTTTTTTATCACTTTACAAGAGTTTGTTATCACATGGAGGATTGCGGAAGATCTCTACCATTTTCACTCGTAACGATTTGATATATATAATATCAATTTCTAAAAAAATTATAGGAAATATGATGAGACATATTTGCATTTTTGTATAAAATATAATATAATCAATTCAGTTAATTAAAAAACGATTCATTCGAAGTAATTATTTTAAAATGTTTTGTAGAGAACTTGTGATTGGTGAAAACAAGTAAAATTAAAGTAATGAATTACAAATGATGATTTTAATTCGGATAGTATCCGTTATCAATAAGAGGTAATAAACTATTATTACAAATAAAGGTGGTACCACGAGCTAGTTCGTCCTTTTGGATGACTGGCTCTTTTTTATTTCGAGGAGGTGGTTTGTATGGATAGTGACTATTACTATTATTGCTTTGATGATTGTAATTTAATTAACTATACAAAATACCAAGGGAGGAATAAAAAATTATGGAAAAGAAATTATTTGAGATCTTAAAAGAAAGAGGATATGTAAAAGATTTAACCCACGAAAGTGAAATTATTGATTTAGTTAATGGAGATCCTATGTGCTTTTATTTAGGAATCGATCCTACTGCTGACAGTCTTCATATAGGACATTTCTTTGCATTGACGCTGTTCAGATGGTTACAAGATTTTGGCCATCATGGAATTGTCTTAATTGGTGGAGCAACGGCTTTAATTGGAGATCCAACAGGAAAAAGTGATATGAGAAAAATGCTTTCAAAAGAAGAAGTTGCTCATAACAAAGCCGAAGTAAAAGAGTTAGTTAAAAGGTTTGTTAAAACAGACGGAGATAATCCCGCACTTATAGTAGATAATGCGGATTGGATTTGTGATAAAACTTATGTAGATTTTATGAGAGATATAGGAGTTCACTTTAATGTGAATACAATGCTTGCTGCTGATTGTTATAAAAAAAGATTAGAAAATGGTGGATTAACATTTTTAGAAATGGGTTATATGTTAATGCAAGCGTTTGACTTTGTTCATTTAAATAAAGAATTCGGCTGTAAATTACAAATTGGAGGCTCAGATCAATGGGGCAATATTCTAGCAGGCACAGATCTTTCCCGTAAAATTGGATTTAGCGAAGGAAAGAAGATTGATCCATTATTTGGTTGGACTTGTCCATTATTAATTAAAGCCGATGGTGAAAAAATGGGTAAAACTGCATCAGGTACATTATGGGTATCAAGAGATAAAACGACGCCTTATGATTTTTACCAAGCATGGATCAATTCCTTTGATGAAGATGTCGAAAGAAGTCTATCTTTCTTTACTAGAATGGAAATATCTGATATTAAAGATTTGTGTAAAAAAGATATTAGAGGAGCCAAAAAGTTACTTGCTTTTGAAGTTACTAAATTGGTACATGGGGAAGAAGAAGCGATGAAAGCTAGAACAACAGCAGAGGAACTATTTAGTAATAAGGGTATTTCTGACAATATGCCAACAATAAAATTATCTAAAAATTTATTGAATATTAACATTGTAGATCTACTTGTAGAATCCAAAGTAGTTTTATCAAAATCTGAAGCTAGAAGATTAATTGAACAAAATGGTATTTCATTAAATCAAGAAAAAGTAAAATCTTTAGAACAAATAATTACAGATAAAGATTTAAATGGTAATTCATTAATAATTCAAAAAGGTAAAAAGATTTTCTTAAAAATAATGTTTGAATAAAATAAAAGATGATAAAAGCTTAATGCTCAATATCATCTTTTTCAGCCCAAGTATTTAAATTTTTCTTGGCTTCAAAATGGCTTCAAAAATTCATCGATAAATACAAAAGCCCTTGATTTACAAGGGCTTGTTATTATATGGAGCGAGTGTCGTAGTTATCTACAACTTTCTTCCAATAACGAAAGAACTTATATAATCTTCCGTTGCCAATAATAATATAACATATTTTTGATATTTATTGAATAGCAAATTGACATTTTATAAAAAATTTATTGTATAAATTATAATTTGTATAAATGATATAACATAAAAGACAGATAATCTTCAAACTATCTGTCCTATACTCTATATTATTATTTTTTTAGTTGTAACCCATCTTTGAAAGCATTTCCAACTCTCTCATTTACTTTATAATATCCATGAGTATATGGATCAAATGCAATAGCATTAACTAATGATATGTCAACATTATCTCCATTCATTACTTTGTCATCAGCAGTAACATTAACTACTTTTCCTATTACTCCACATTCTCCATATTCTATGAATTCACATTCTAAACATATTGGGAACTCATTTATAATTGGAGCATCAATATTTTCTGACTTTGTAGCAGTCAGACTACTATTTTCAAATTTATTTGGTGTATTGTTTCCAGATACGATTCCAAAATAATCTGCTTCTACAACATGAGCGCTATCAGCTATACTAACAGTGAATGCTTTTCTATTTTTAATATTTTTAACAGTTTTATGTGTCTCTGTTAAATTAAGTATTACTTGATTTCTTTCTAGCATTGTTCCCCATGCTGCATTCATTACATCAATACTTCCATC
>CANPXY010000025.1 GCA_947587115.1 uncultured Bacilli bacterium | reverse complement strand
TGTTGAGGGCTATTATAAATGATTAACTTTGATTTAGACACTAAATATAAAATTGATTTTACAAGTAATTTTAAAAAACAATTAAAAAAAATAATAAAACAAAATAAAGATATAAATGAATTATTAGAAGTTATTACAAAACTAGCAAATTTAGAGACTTTAGATTCTAAATATCGTAATCATAATTTAATAGATGATAAAACATATAAAGATTGTTCTGAATGTCATATCAAGCCTGATTGGTTGCTTATTTATAAATATGTTGATGATAAACTGGTTTTAGTTTTATTTGCGATCGGTAGTCATAGCGAATTGTTTAGGTAAATAGCCCTATTGGTAGAGTTAAGTTGGTATTTATTAGATTCTATCTTATTAATGCATGAGATGAGTTATTTGACTTCTTCTCTATACGCTCCATTGTAATAATTACTCACATCCTCGTGTGAGTTTTCTTTTAAAAGAATATCCTATATCACTTGTTGATATGGGATTTTTTTCATTATGTAAAGGAGGAATAACTAATGAAAATAACCATAGAAGCTTTAGAATTTCCTTATAAATGATAAACAATTATGAAAAGACTAAACAAAGAATTTGAAGTAGAATTTTATGAGTTGTTCTCAAAAAATGCAAACAAAAATTGATTAGATTAGTTGCTGTAAAAAATGATAAAAATTTTTCAAATAATGAAAAAGAAAATTATAAGATCGATGCAATAATAAGTAAAGAAAAATGAAAAGTAACAAGAAAAATTCAGATTATGGGACAAGTCCTAAACCATAAAAAATAATTTATAGATATTTTGTAAACTTAATGAAAAAATAGAAAAAATATGATATACTTAAATTCGTTAGATACTGTCTGACAAATATGAAATTTAAAAATAGATGTTTTAAATGAAAATAAAAAATATTTTTGTCTGTGTCAACTGTTGCTATGATATTAACCTTAACTTTTTCAACTGTATATGTAAATATGGCACCTATACTTAGTAAATATCTAATTCTATTATCTATAATGAGATTAAGTAGTTTGGCAATTTTATTAACATACATCTTATCCTCTATAATTTATTTAGTTAAATCAAATAAATTTAAAAATGAAAAGATAAAAAAATTAGTATTATGGCTATTATAACTATAATATGTTTTATTTTATGGTATGGATCAGATTTTGTATTAAAAAATGCTAGAAGGTGGTCAAGGTTGAAAAAAATAATGACAAAATAGGCATGAAAAAAAGATTTTGAGAAAAATCGCAAAATTTCAAGTTTATAATAATAAAAATAAAATATTGTTGTAGGCATTGACTGAAAATTCTCAAACTAGAAAACAAGAAATGATTTTCACATAGATAAGGTTCCGTGCTCAAAGACAACACTCATTTGTACACCAAGAATAATCGACACATATAAATATACGGGTTTAAGATAAGATTCTTAACACCACTCACCTCGCCGTGCTCTGTAGTGTACCTGCAACAAGTAGTTATTATAAACAAAAAAGTTTAAAAGTCAATTTTTCAATTCAATTTGTGCCTTTCAGAGGACTGAAAGGACGATAGAAAGGAATGTTAGTTAAATATGAAAAAAAAGAAATTTATTACATCCTCTATAATAATATCTGTAGTATTTATATTAATTATAGTATTGATCGTATCAATTAAAAAAATTGTATATGAAATAAATTATGTAGCTAAAATAGATAGAATAATGGCAGATACAGTAGAAATAGAAAAAAAATGGATAATAGATAAAGAAAATATACCATATAACTTATCTAATGCAGAGATTATAGAAATAGAACAAACCTATATATGTTTTTCACCAGAGATAAGAGTTAGAAAAATAAATAATGGTAAAGAATATACTTTTGCAGTAAAGACTAATATGACTGCAGATGGAATGACAAGGGATGAATTTGAAGATAATATTACCGAAGAAGAATATAATAATTTAATAAAAAAGCGAGAAGGAAATACCATTAGAAAGACTAGGTATCAGTTCTTAGATGGAGATCAGTTATTAGCAATTGACATATTTTCTGGAGAACTAAAAGGATTAGCATATTTAGAAATAGAATTTGAAAATCAAGAAAAAGCGAATAAATTCGAAACCCCAAGTTGGGTAATAAAAGATGTTACTAGTGATTTGAATTATAAAAATGGACATCTTGCTAAATATGGTATTCCAAATAGTTTTTTTGACTATATAAAATAATGCTTTTTAATTTAGAAAAAAACTTTTACAATTTTTATTATATCAGTGGGAAAAAACTATGCTATACTAAGTTCAATGAACACCGTATGACAGGATTAAACAGATAACAAATATTTTTATTATCAATTTTGGAGGTATTAAGATATGAAAGATGCTGAAAACCAAAATATTGAAAACGAAAATTTATCAAATTCTACGCAAAAAAATAAAAATAGACACCAAAAGATATGGATAGCAATAGGAGTTATCTTTATAACACTTATTATTACTATTATAGTATTGGCTAAACTAAATGAAGATAATTGTATAGAAATTGAAAAACCTATTATATACTTATATCCAGAGCAAGAACTTGAAATTTCATTAAAATTAGGTAACCCTGAGAATATAACATGTTCATATCCTAAATATAATAATGGATGGAATATAATTGCAAAACCAGATGGAACACTAATTGATATTGAAACAAGCAGAAAATTATATTCTTTGTATTGGGAAGGTATTTATAGTGAAAAAACAAAATTAGATGAAGGTTTTGTTGTAAAGGATACAGATACAATAAAATTTTTGGAAGAAAAACTTGCAATATTAGGACTAAATGAAAGAGAAACAGAAGAATTTATTATATATTGGTTACCTATACTACAACAGAATAAATATAATTATATAAGATTTGCTACATTAAAAGAGATAAATAATATTATGCCATTAAATTTTTCAGTTGAGCCAGATACTTTAATAAGAGTGTTAATGCAATATAAACCATTAGAAAAATCTATTGAAGTTAAAGAGCAAAAATTAGTTACTCCTGAAAGAAACGGATTTATTGCTGTTGAGTGGGGTGGCACAGAAATAAAATAGATTTTGTTAAATAGAGTGATCTTGGGGGAGTTTAAACAATAACGCTCCTTTTAATTTTTATTCAAAAAAATTTAAGAGCAAACTTTTCGGGGACAATAGGAACATTAGATGGCAAAGATATGAATAATAGATCTGATAAAATATGTTTATAATTTGTTGATAGTATAAGCTAATCTATATAAAATTTGATGAATAATGTGTAGTTGTAAATGATGTGCGTGTCTATTTTTCATGATATAATATTAAAAAATGAAGTTGTAAAGGAGTATTTATGTTAAATGCAGTTAAAAGATTTATTATTGTTATTCTAGGGGTTGTTTTACAATTTGGTTTTGCGATCATCATACGTTTATTTTTCTATAAGTATCTAGGACTTATCAACTTGTTTTATAGTCTAGCTAGTATTTTAATCGTATTAGGTATTTTAAAAGAAAGTACCCGTCTTTCCAATGATCTGCCTTGGATTATTTTAATCTTAATTTTTCCGATCTTTGGAACGATCTTGTTGATCACTTTAGGTAAAAATTATTCTAAAAATAAGTTGTTAAAAAATATTTTTAAATATGAAAATGAATATCAAACAAAGCTCGTTCAAGATCCGAAAATAGCTAAAGAAATTCAAGAGAAAGAATTAGATAATATCCAATATTTGATCAATCGATCTCATCATTTTGTAAGTACCAATAATCAAGTGACCTACTATGATTTTGGAGAAAAGTTTTATCCGGAATTATTAAAAGAATTAAAAAAGGCAAAGAAGTTTATTTTTCTAGAATATTTTATTATCAACGAAGGAACGATGTGGAATGGAATACTAGATATCTTAAAAGAAAAAGCGGCCCAGGGGGTCGACGTTCGAATTATGTATGATGATATGGGAACGATTGCTTTACTTTCAACGAATTATGCTAAACAACTAGAAAGCTTTGGAATCAAATGTATCTCTTTTAATAGATTGAGTCCTTTTCGAGGAATCTTTATGAATAACCGTGACCATCGTAAGATGACGATCATCGATGGAAAAGTTGCTTTTTCAGGTGGTGTGAATTTAAGTGATGAATACATCAATATTGGAAGTCGATATGGCATTTGGAAAGATAATGCTATTAAGATCGAAGGCGATGCGATTTGGAATATGACGGTGATGTTTTTATCCTTATGGAATGCCAATGTGCAAGAAGATCAAGATATCACGAAATTTAAGTATTCATTTGATTCTTCGATCCAAAAAGATGGCTATGTAATTCCTTATGGCGTGGCGCCTCTTCATAAAGATCTCATCGGGGAAGACGTCTATATTAACATCATCAACAGTGCCAAAAACTATCTTTATATCATGACGCCTTATTTGATTATTGATACTGATATGGTCAATGCTCTTTGTAGAGCCGCTAAAAGGGGAGTGGATGTACGTATTGTGGTTCCGGGGATTCCCGATAAAAAAATCGTGTACACACAGACGACTTCTTTCTTTAAAGTTCTTCATGATAATGGTGTACACATCTATAAATACACCAATGGTTTTGTGCATTCCAAAGTCTTTTTGTCCGATGATATCCGGGCCGTCGTAGGTACAATCAACATGGACTATCGCAGTTTATATTTACATTTTGAAAACGGTATTTATATGGAAGAAGTAAGCACCTTAAAAGATATACGCAAAGATTTCGATCAGACATTTAAAGATAGTAAAAAATTAGAGGATCCGGATGTTAAAATTGGCTTTATAAAATCTACTTGGCAAGCGATCTTACGACTATTCGCACCTTTGTTTTAATAGATCAAAGTCTTCAATTGAAGGCTTTTGTTATGGCTTTCATAGATTTGCTTATTCGTCTTTCATGTGGTATGATGGATCTATCATATAATAAAAAAATTGGAGAAAAGTTATGAAGAAGTATTTAGATTTTATTATTAAAGGATTTTATGCAGGAGTTTTAATCAGTATCGGTTGTATTGCTTATTTAGCTATCGAAAATAAAATCGTCGGTTCCTTTATTTTTTCATTCGGTCTACTTACGGTGTGTATGTATTCTTTTAATTTATTTACCGGTAAAGTTGGTTATTTATTGGTAAATAAGGCAAACTATATTATTGAACTATTACTGTCTTTATTCGGAAACTTTTTAGGGACATTTGTAATGGGGAATTTGATGCGTTTCACTAGATTTAAAAACTATATCGATACCGCAACTAATATCGTAAATATTAAATTAAACGATCATCTTTTAAGTATTTTGATCTTATCTATATTTTGTGGAATGATTATGTATATCGCTGTAAACAATTATAAAAATGAAAAAGATGAAATTGGAAAATATATAACGATCTTTATGGGTGTCATGGCTTTTATATTATGTGGTTTTGAACACTGTGTTGCGAATATGTTTTACTTTAGCATCTCGGGTGTGTTCTCTTTCAAAGTATTGTGCTATTTATTGGTTATGATTCTAGGAAACAGTATTGGATCGCTCTTCATCGCTTTATTTTATAATAAATATCATCGAACGTGAACTTGAGCATCTATCTAATTTTTATTAAAAAACAGCTTGCTTTTTGTTATAATGTTGATTATACAAATGGAAGTTGATTTATGGGAAAGGAAGGTCGATAATTATGTGTACTGCAATTACTTATACTACGAAGGATCATTATTTTGGAAGAAACTTAGATTTGGAATACTCTTATAAAGAAACGGTGACGATTACTCCTAGAAATTATCCTTTTAAATTTAGAAAAGTGAAGGGGATTGATCAACATTATGCGATTATTGGAATGGCCTATGTCGCAGGAGATTATCCACTTTATTATGATGCCATCAATGAAAAAGGCTTGGGTATGGCCGGATTGAATTTTCCTGGTAATGCCGATTATAAAAATGAGGAATGTGATAAAGACAATATTGCTCCATTTGAATTTATTCCATGGATTTTATCACAATGTTCTAATCTTGAAGAAGTGCGGGACTTGTTGGCTCGAATCAATATCTTAAAAATGGATTTTAGCGAGCAATTACCACTTTCTCCATTACATTGGATCATCGCTGATAAAGAACATTCTCTTACTGTTGAGTGTGTAAAAGATGGCTTAAAAATATATGACAATCCAGTAGGGGTTTTAACGAATAATCCGACTTTTGATATGCACATGTTTAACTTAAACAATTATATGCATCTATCTATTGAGCCACCTGTCAACAATTTTTCTAAAGAGTTAAACTTTGATACTTACAGTAGAGGTATGGGCGCGTTAGGATTACCAGGAGATTTATCTTCTGCATCAAGATTTGTAAAAGCAACTTTTACGAAAATGAACGCTCTATCAGGAACTTCAGAGTCAGAGAGCATCAGTCAATTTTTCCATATTTTGGGCTCTGTGGAACAGCAAAGGGGTTGTGTCCATATGGGCGAAGATCAATATGAAATCACGATTTATAGTTCATGTTGTAATATGGACAGAGGCATCTATTATTATAAGACGTATGAGAACAGTCAAATCACAGGGGTTGACATGCATAAAGAAAATCTAGATGGTACAGAATTAATCAATTATAATTTAATTGAAGGCCAACAGATATTCATGCAGAATTGATTTAATTAAAGATTACGTTTTTATTCTAGAAAAACAAGCAAGTTGTATCTAGCAATACAAGATATTAAAAAAATGCGATGTAAAAAAACATGGCATTTTTTATATTGGTATTTTTAATGTCTGTCCGATTTGCAAAACTGTAGTAGTCAAATTGTTCAATTCTTGAAGTGCTTGTACGGTGGTGTTGTAACGCCTTGCAATCTGATAGAGACTATCGCCACTTACAACGGTATAGGTAATATAGTTGGTTCCGGCAGTTGTTGGAATCTTTAAGACTTGGCCAATCTGGAGAACATCGGTTGTGAGGTTGTTGAGACTGCGTAGGGTATCGATGCTGGTACCATAGCGTCTTGCAATCTGGTAGAGGGTATCTCCTCGTTCGACAATATAGTCAATATACGTGCTCGTATTGTCGGTAGGAATCAAGAGTACTTGCCCAATTTGAAGTACATCACTGGTCAAGTTGTTATAATTTTTGATGGCTTGAACGGTCGTGTTATAACGTCTTGCAATCTGATAGAGACTATCACCACTTACGACGGTATATCGAATATAATCGTTATCCATGGTCGTTGGGATTTTTAATACTTGGCCAATCTGCAGAGTGTCGCTGGTCAAATTGTTTAAACTTTTGATGGCATCGACGGTCGTGTTGAAACGTTTGGCAATTTGATAGAGTGTATCTCCCTGTTGAACGGTATAAGTGTCGTTATCTTCAACGGCTTCACCTTCTAGGGCACAACGATTGATGTTCCCGTAAAGATTGTTGATCGCATTCCATGTTTGGCTGTCGACAATTCCGGTTGCGGTGAGATCGTTATTGAGTTGAAAGCGTTTGACGGCATTTTCTGTCTCTAAGTCAAAATTGCCCGTAATATTTCCCGTATAGTAAAGTAGGGCCTTGAGTTTTGCTTGTAGATCGCTGACATCATTTCCACTGGATCCCGGACGCAAAGTCGGATCGAGGCTGATCGGAGCGATGGCGGGCTCTGTGTATTCTTGTAGGCGATTCCACGTTTCGCTATCGACGATGCCAGTCGCTTCCAATCCTATTTGCCTTTGAAATGCTTTTACGCCTTCTTCGGTTGCTAAACCAAACTGTCCCGTAATGACGGCATTATAAAAACCAAGTATTTTGAGTTTTTCTTGCAGAATTTTAACGTCATTTCCTGTGGAACCTAATTGCAAAGTTTCATCCATGCTTATCACCTAATACATTATATACATTTCTTATCTGTTTATTCATATAATGCTTATGAGGTGACTAACTATGAAAGAAGGCTATTTACAGGTTAATGTCTATAGTGGCAGTATTGCCAATCCCGTTCGTAATGCACAGGTGACGGTTCTTAAGGATGGTCGAGAAGTCATGCGGACGATGACGAATATAGACGGGCAGACGGAATTGATGACGTTAGATACCGTCGATAAAAGTTATAGTGAAGAAGAACAGTATGAGGTCCGCCCTTATGAGACCTATGATGTTGTGGTGACGGCGTTAGGACTTACACCAACGCGAATTGATGGGGTACAGATTTTTGAAGGGGTTACTTCACTTCAGAACATTTATATGACTTCGATTGATGAAAATCAGGGAGAAGATACTTCGACGATTACACCCAATACACTTTGGGGAGACTATCCAGAAAATATCGAAGAAGGGGAAGAGGACGATTCACAGATTTCTCCCATCGTCTTGCGCGAAGTCGTCATTCCACCCACGATCGTTGTTCATGATGGCGTTCCTAGTAATACCAGTGCTCCTAATTATACAGTTCCTTTTACGGATTATATAAAAAATGTTGCTAGCAGCGAGATCTACAGCACTTGGCCAGAAGAGACGATTCGAGCGAATGTACTGGCCATTATTTCTTTTACGCTCAATCGTATCTATACAGAGTGGTATCGCAGTAGGGGCTACAATTTTACAATTACTTCGACGACTAGTTACGATCAAAAGTACACTCCTAATGGAACGATCTTTGAACCGATTGCGCAAATCGTCGATGATATTTTTAATGAATACATCCGCAGTGGCGTACGCATGGAACCGTTGCTTGCCCATTATAAAAATAGTACGACCGAATCTGGCTATCTCAGTCAGTGGGGGTCTAAAGAATTAGGGGATCAGGGCTATGATGCTTTGGAAATTTTGCGTTATTATTATGGGAACAGCATCAATATCTACACTGCACCCACTTCGCAAGCTTATCCTTATTCCTTTACAGAAACTTTACGAACTGGCGACTGCAGTGTTGACGTTTATACTTTACAGAATGCTCTCAACTATATTCGGGGCAGCTACCCAGGAATTCCTGTCATTCCTAATCCGTCGGGGTACTTTGATATGGATACTGAAAACGCTGTACGTACTTTTCAAAAAGTCTTTTCGCTTCCGCAAACAGGGCGGGTCGATTACAGCACGTGGTATCGAATCTCTTATATTTTGACGGCTGTAGAGGAGTTGACGCGAAGTGTCTATAGTTAAAAGATGATATTGATTCTTGGGATGCATCATAACGGAGAAAAACGTAAATAGAACCTATTTACTTTTCTTTTTTTATTGACACCACCCTCTAGGGGTGGTATACTGAAAATGGAGATGATCAATATGGAAATTGTAAGAAAAGAACAAAAAAAGAAAAGAAGAATGCCGTTAGTGAAAAAGGATTTTATTAATCGGCTACATACTATCGAAGGACAGATTCGGGGAATTGAAAAGATGATCGAAGAGGATCGTTATTGTGACGATATTCTTATTCAACTAGCAGCTGTATCAAAGTCTATACGAGGAATTGGGAAGGAATTATTAAAAAATCATCTTTCGACTTGTGTGGTGGATGAGATCAAGAATGGCAATACTGATATTGTCAACGACGTGATTGAATTGATGGGAAGAATGGATGGTTAATGAAAGTTCTATTAAGGATTGAGGGGATGAGTTGCAGTGCTTGTTCGGTTGGACTTGAAAAGTATTTGAATAAGCAAGAGCATATTTTAAGTGCCAGTGTCAATTTGGTCTTAGCTCAGGCTTTGATCGAGTATGAAGAGCCGCTTACGCTTTCTGATTTGGAGCGTTTTGTTGAAGAGGCAGGATTTAAGAGTCTTGGTGTCTACGATGGCAAAGCGATAGAAAAAGCAAAACCTAAGAAGGGGTTATTGATTCTTTTTTCGGTTTTGGCAATACTCACTTTATATATTTCGATGGCCCACATGATCGGTTTACCAAGTCTATTATTTTTAGATATGATGGACCATCCTTTAAACTATGCTGGGGCCTTGTTTCTTTTGGCCTGTTGCTTTCTATGGTATGGAAGGGATCTCTTGTTCAGTGGAATTAAGAACTTAATTCATCTTACTCCAAATATGGATACGTTGGTGACCTTGGGTGTCAGTGCGAGTTTTCTATTGAGCTGTTTTTCACTTTGGATGATCATCAGTGGACAGACACAATATGTGGAACACCTTTACTTTGAAAGTTGTGCCATTATTATTTTCTTTGTCAAATTGGGACGCTTTATCGATCAACAAAGTAGGGCAAGGACGAAAGAAGCCATCGAAGGCTTGGTACAAATCACTCCTCAGAAAGCTCTTTTAAAAGATCAAGGGCAAGAGATCGAAGTCACGATTGACGAAGTTCAAAAAGGGGCAACTTTAATTGCAAAACCTGGGATGAAGATCGCCGTCGATGGCATCATCCAGAAGGGAGAAGCACACTGTGATGAAGCTTTTATTACGGGAGAGTCTACCTTTGTAAAAAAGAAAAAAGGGGATCCCGTCATTGCTGGAAGTATCAATCAAGATGGCTATATCGAATACAAAGCTGAAAAGATTGGTAAGGATTCTACTATTTCGGAGATTGTCCGATTAGTCATCCAGGCAGCCAACACCAAACCTAAAATTGCTCGCATTGCCGATACAGTCAGTGGTTACTTTGTCTTTACTGTAATTGCTTTAGGAATCGTAACTTGCTTGGTCGATCTCCTTATAGGATGGCCGATCCAAAGTGCGGTCATGACCCTTGTAACAATCTTTGTCGTTGCTTGTCCTTGTGCGTTAGGGCTTGCAACACCCCTTGCCATCGTCATCAGTGAGGGAGCTTGTGCCAAAAAGGGGATCTTGGTTCGTTCGAGTGCAATCTTAGAAGAAGCCCACAAAATCGATACGATCGTTTTGGATAAAACAGGGACTGTGACTTACGGTCGTTTGAAAATTTCCAAAGTCTATAATTACAGTACCTATAAGGAACAGACTATTTTAAAGATGGTGGCTAGTTTGGAACAGAATTCTTCCCATCCGGTCGGTAAATGTTTCTTGGATTATGTACAAGAGAAACATTGGAGATTACCAAGTTGTACAGATTTTCAAAATTTGGCTGGTATTGGTATCGAAGGGACGATCGATGGAAAAAAAGTATTGGTTGGCAACGGAAAGTTATTTAAGAAATTGCATCTTAAAAACGAACACTTGCAAGATGAAGAAGCACTATCTCAGCTAGGGAACAGCATTGTTTATGTCGTCGAAGAAGAACAAGTAATTGCCCTTATCGGAGTTCGTGATCTAGTGCGCAGTGATGCCAAAGAAGTAATTTTAAAATTAAAAAATCTTGGTTTGGATCTGTTGTTATTGACAGGGGATCACCAGAATACAGCGGATCAGGTGGCAAGAGACCTGGGAATTTCTAAGGTGATTGCCAATGTGGTGCCGCAGGAGAAGACGAAAGTGATTCAGAAATTAAAACAAGAAGGCCATCGAGTGATGATGGTAGGGGATGGCATCAATGATGCTCCATCTCTTGCTATAGCGGATATTGGAGTGAGTGTCCATGGGGGAGTAGATATCGCCATGGATGCAGCGGATGTAATTTTGATGGAAGAACACCTCGATCGAATTGTCGCCCTTATTGAAATCAGTCATCACACCATTCGAAATATTAAACAGAATTTGTTCTGGGCCTTTTTCTACAATGCGTTAATGATCCCGATTGCTATGGGCGCTTTATCGTTTGCCAATATTTTCATTAATCCGATGATTGCCAGTTTTGCGATGATGGTGAGCAGTTTGACGGTTGTATTTAATGCTTTACGATTAAAAAGAAAAGAGGAATAGATATGTTAGGTAAAAAAATTCAAACAATTGTGAATGTCGATGGAATGTCTTGTATGGGATGTGCCAAGAGAGTTGAACAGGCACTTCTTGGTATTTCTTCGGTTAAAAAAGTTACGGTCAATTTGGATGAGAAGATCGTAACCATCTTCTCTAATCAAAAACTTGACCAAGAGGAAGTAAAGGAAAAAATTGAAAATTTGGGTTACCAAGTGATAAAATTTGTTGAAGAATAATTACCCATAAAATGAGAATAGGGTTACATGTAAAATAAGATGGCACTTTGAAAAGTACCATCTATTTTTTATAAATGAAAGATCTTTGGAATAAGAATCAATTTATCAAACACCAGTGCTTTCTATCAATAACCTTTGATTCCTTCTAAACTTTCGTCGTTTTCCACAAAGCTTGCTACCTCTATGGTGGTATATTGGGTCTTGGTGTTTCGAATGATCACTTTTTCAATACCGGCGTTGATGATCATTCTCTTACAAAGTGCACAAGGCATTGCGTTTTCTACATAGTGCCCATCACTATAATTCTTTCCTACCAAATAAAGTGTTGCTCCGATCATGTCGCTCCGTTTAGCGCTGATGATGGCATTTTGTTCGGCATGGACACTGCGGCACAATTCATAGCGTTCTCCTCGAGGAATGTTCAACTTTTCCCGCATACAGTACTTCAAGTCACAGCAATTTTTTCTTCCTCTTGGGGCACCGACATAGCCTGTAGAGACAATTTCATCATTCTTGACGATGATCGCGCCAAAGTTTCGTCTTAGACAAGTGCCTCGCTCGAGTGTTGCTTCTGCAATATCTAGATAATAATTGGTCTTATCGATTCTCATAGTTTCACCTCTAATTTTATTATACATGAAAAACCTCAGGAGTGTGGAAAAAGTTCAAATTTTATTGCTCATTGTTCTTATTTCGTGGTATATTAAAGTTAAGAAATTTGTCAGATTAAAGAAAGGATTCGAAGTCATGAAGAAGTATCGTTGTAAAATTTGTGGCTATGAAATGGAAGTAGATTCACTAGATTCTACTGTTCGTTGTCCGATCTGTGGGGCACCAAGCGAGCAATTTGAAGAAGTAGTTCCTATGGAAGAAGACAAACGAATTCCGATTGCATCTTCCAATCCAGCAATCAGTCGTATTATGGAAAAATGTATCAATTGTGGAAGATGTAAAGAAATCTGTCAAAATATGGTGGGAATTCACTATGATCCTGCCAAAGCGAAGGAGCCGGTATGTGTTCACTGTGGGCAGTGCGTCCTGAATTGTCCCGTAGGGGCATTGGTTCCCAAGTATCAATATAAAAAAGTTTTAGATTACATTCATGATACGAATAAAATTGTCATTGTTTCGACTTCGCCAGCAGTTCGGGTGGCTTTGGGAGAAGAATTTGGCATGGCTCCTGGAAGTTTCGTCGAAGGCAAGATGGTGCGTGCTCTTAAAAATTTAGGTTTCGATTATGTGTTGGATACGACGTTTGGGGCCGATCTTACGATTATGGAGGAAGCTAGTGAGTTGCTTGCTCGCATTCAATCAGGTTCACAGTTGCCTCAATTTACAAGCTGTTGTCCTGCTTGGGTCAAATATATGGAGATTTATCATCCCAATTTGCTTGGATATTTATCGACGACGAAAAGTCCGATCGGGATGCAGGGCGCGATGATCAAGTCTTATTTCTGTGAGAAGTTGGGATTGGATCCTAAAGATGTCATTCATGTCGCTCTGACACCGTGTACGGCGAAGAAGTTTGAAGTTCAGCGACCGGAGTTACAAGATGGCGGCCGGTTTTCGAAAATTGAGCATCTGCCAGATACGGATTATGTCATTACGACCAGTGAAGTTGCCATGATGATTCGGGAAGCCAATATCGATTTTTGTACACTAGAAGACAGTTCGTATGATGCTCTATTCTCAAGAGGCAGTGGAGCCGGTGTCATTTTCGGATCGACCGGTGGAGTCATGGAAGCTGCTCTTAGAACGGTATATCATTATTTAACGAAAGAAGATCCGCCAAAAGAATTTTTAACTTTGGATCCAGTGCGTGGCTATGAAGCGCTGAGGGAAGCTCACGTCTCTATTATGGGAAAAGAGTTAAGCGTGGCGGTGGTACATGGTCTACCTAACGTGGAGCCGTTATTGAAAAAGTTAGAAGAAGGAACGCTCTCTTACGACTTTATCGAAGTGATGAACTGTGTCGGTGGCTGCGTTGGCGGAGGTGGACAACCCCTCGTTGCAATCGGCAAGCAAGATGACATTCGCAAGTGTAGAATGGCGTCGCTCTATCAAAAGGATGCGACAGATTCTATTCGATACAGTTACCGAAATCCTGACATTGAGGAAGTGTACCAAACATTTTTAAAATGTCCACGTTCTCAGTTGGCTGAAGAACTTTTACATACGACGTATTCGTCAAAACATGATATATTAGGGGAAGAACCCATTAATATAAATGAATAAATAGAAAGAAGGAAAGAAATATGGAATTAAAAGGAAGTAAAACAGAACAAAATTTATTAGCTGCATTTGCAGGAGAAAGTCAGGCAAGAAACAAGTATACTTACTATGCTTCAAAAGCTAAGAAGGATGGGTATGAGCAGATTGCTGCCATCTTTGAAGAAACTGCAAACAATGAAAAGGAACATGCAAAATTGTGGTTTAAAGAACTTCACGACGGAGATGTACCAGATACTTTAACGAATTTGGAAGATGCTGCAAATGGAGAAAACTACGAATGGACGGAAATGTATAAAGAATTTGCAGCAACTGCTAAAGAAGAGGGATTTGATCGTATTGCCTATCTTTTTGAAGAAGTTGGCAAGATTGAGAAAGAGCACGAAGAACGTTACTTGACTTTGTTGAAGAATATCAAGGATGATAAAGTATTCCACAAAGATGGAGATAAGATGTGGATCTGTCGTAACTGTGGACATGTCTATATCGGAAAAGATGCACCTACTGTATGTCCAGTATGTAAACATCCACAGAGTTATATGGAAGTAAAAGCTGAAAATTATAAGTAAAAAGTTCCCAATTTGAACTAGTCAAATAAAAGTAGACAGTATACAAAACAATCTACTAAAACCCTGATTCAATTTTATATTGAATTGGGGTTTTATATTTTAAGGCGTATGATGGCCGTTCATTATTATAATAATAAATGTATTCTTTAATAAGTTTTGAAACATCTGAGCAATGTTTTAAATCAAAATCAATTATTAATTCTTCTTTTATCCAACCGTTTAAAGATTCGTTAATTGGATTATCTGTTGGAGTTCCTGCTCGACTCATTGACCTTTGTATGTTATAATTTTCTAGAAGCT
>CANPXY010000024.1 GCA_947587115.1 uncultured Bacilli bacterium | reverse complement strand
CCTAAAAAAGTAGAACAACTTTTAAGTCAACTTAAGAACGATTTTTCTGTTGTAATCATTTCTAATAATACCAACAAGCGACTTCGTCCTTACCTTGAAACTTTGAAAATTGAAGGAGTCGCATGGGCATTGAAACCTTTTACGAGGGGGCTTCGCAAGATCCAAAAGCGCCATCACTTAAAAAAAGAAGAGATGGTCATGATCGGGGATCAGTTGATGACGGATGTGGTGGCTGGGAATCATTTTCGCATCATGACGATTTTAGTTGATCCACTATCCACCAAAGATCTTAAGATCACGAGTATCAACCGCTATTTTGAACGCAAGAAAATTGAGCGTTTAAGTAAGCAGGGAATTTTGAAAAGAGGCAACTATTATGAGCAGTAAGAAATATTGTATTGGTTGTGGGGTGCAGCTTCAGGATGAGAATGTCTTGCAGGAAGGCTACACTACCAGTATGGAAAACGATATTTGCCAACGTTGTTTTCGCATGAAAAACTATGGTGAATATCAGATTGTTACAAAATCCAATGAAGAGTATTTAGAAATTTTAAAGAGCGTTGGAAAGACGAAAGATTTGGTACTTTACATCGCTGATTTGTTAAATTTAGAAAAAGATATGAATGAAATACGAAGCTATTTACCAAATAAAATGATTCTCGTATTGAATAAACGTGATGTTTTGCCAAAATCGATCAAAGATGAAAAGTTGATCGACTATGTCAAGGAACTAGGTATGACTTTTGAAGATGTCGTCATTATCAGTGCGAATAAGAATTATAATATTGACTTGCTTCTTAAAAAGATCAAGTTTCATCAGACAAGTAAAAATGTCTATGTTGTCGGTCATACCAATGCAGGAAAAAGTACTCTTATTAATAAATTGATGAAAAATTATTCTGAAAATACACAGGAGTTGACCATCTCACCACTACCATCGACGACGCTCAATAAAATTCAGATTGTGCTCAATGAATATTTGACTTTGGTAGATACACCTGGCTTGGTCGATCATGGCAACATTGGCAATTATTTGCCTACTGAGATGCTTAAGAAGATTCATCCAAAGAAAGAAATTAAACCTAAGACGTACCAGATACGCAGAGGACAATGTCTTCTTGTTGGTAATCTTTGTAGAATCGATTACGTTGAAGGAGAAAAGAACAGTTTTACCTTATATCTATCGAACGATATTAAAGTAGAGCGAAGGAATATGGATAAACATGAGGATTTAAAAGATCTTTCGAAGCGTACTTATGAACTTAAATATCGTGAGGATCTTGTCATCAATGGTCTCGGTTGGATTAAGATTGTCGACAAAGGTGTGATCGATGTTTATATCGATAAGGACGTCGAAACGTTTATTCGTAAATCTATGGTTTAAAGGCTGGTTACAGCCTTTTCTTTTACACTTTTTTATTTACCATTAAAGGAAAAAGTAGTTTCACAAATGTCTTATTTTTAGTATAATGGTCTTGTAAGGATGGAAGTATGAAGAGAAGAAAAGGAAAAAAATATAAACAGTCATTTGTTGTCTTGATGATTTTATTTTTGGGATTCAATGTCGTCTATTATTTGAGTGAAGATGTGCAATCGCTTTTTCAAGAGCATCCACTTGTATCTGTATCCTATGGATTAAGTGAGGTTCCTAGTTATACAGGGGATCCTTATGTATTGATCAATGACAATGTGCCAGAGTTTCGTGAAGAAGATTATACGACGTCTGAACAAGAAATCTACAGTGCTTTAGATGATTTGGGTAGATGTGGCGTCGCTTTTGCCAAAGTTGGATTAGAAACTATGCCGACGGAAGAGCGAGGAAGTATTGGGATGATCAAACCTTCTGGATGGCATACCGTAAAATATGATATTGTCGATGGCAAATACTTGTATAATCGTTGCCATTTGATTGGCTATCAACTGACAGGGGAAAACGCCAATCCTCAAAATTTGATTACTTGTACTAGATTTATGAATACCGTTGGCATGTTGGAGTTTGAAAATCAAGTTGCGTCTTATGTAAAAGATACAGGAAATCATGTGTTGTATAGAGTAACACCGATTTTTGAAGGTACGAATCTTGTAGCGAGTGGTGTTCAAATGGAAGCACAATCGATTGAAGATGAGGGACGAGGGATTTCTTTTAATGTCTATGTCTACAATGTGCAAGACGGAATTATTATTGATTATGCCAGTGGCGATAGCCATTTGGCAGAATAGAGGAGGATGATTATGAAAAAATTTGGAAGATGGATGATCGCATTTGGGATCGTATTGTTCTTGTTTACAGGATGTAAAAGTAAAGAACAAGATCTTTATTATGCGAAGATGGAAATAGAAGACTATGGTACAATTCTTTTGGAGCTAGACCATCAAACTGCGCCGCTTACAGTAGAGAACTTTGTAAAATTGGCAAACGATGGCTTCTATGATGGACTTACTTTTCATCGTGTAGTGGATGGTTTTATGATTCAAGGTGGAGATCCGCTCGGCAATGGTCTTGGAGGAAGTGGTACAACGATCAAAGGAGAGTTTAGTGCCAATGGTATCAACAATACCATTTCTCATATTCGTGGAACGATTTCGATGGCTCGAAGTGATGATTATGACAGTGCCAGCAGTCAATTTTTTATCGTCCAACAGGCCAGTCTCCATCTCAATGGACAGTATGCAGCCTTTGGACATGTCATTGAAGGGATGGACATCGTCGATGCCATCTGTAAAAATACACCAACAGAAGAAGATGGAGAGACGGTTGCTAAAGAAAATCAGCCGATCATTCGAAGTGTTCGAACGGCACGCAGTTTGGAAGAGCTTTCCTAAAGCGCAATTTAAGTCGTGGTGATGTGCATGGGCATCTATTTATTTTCTATCAATCTTTTGGTATTTGTTCTTTGTGGGTTGGATAAGTTTTGGGCTAAAACTGGGCGATTAAGAATTTCAGAAAAACTATTTTTGCTTTTTAGCATTCTCGGTGGAAGTTTCGGCATGCTTTTGGGAATGTTTATTTTTCATCACAAAACGCATAAGAAGAAAATGCTATATGGAGTGTTATTGTGCTTGGTCTTAGAGATTTTATTGCTTCTTTTTTATGGAGTGGCAGACTACTTTCAAATCTTGCCGAAAAAAAGTTATACTGCGAGCGATTTTGGAATTGAAGTTGTTCAAAGTGCACATGATGAAAATGGCAATGGCATCGATGACTTTACCGATATTTTACTAGGTGCCAAGATGGAAGCTGAACGCAATCCAAAATATAAAAGTGCTTATTATGAAGGAGGCTACCCACCACTTGATGAAGGGGTATGTACGGATGTCGTCATTCGTAGTTTACTCAATGCTGGTTATTCTTTAAAAGATCTGATCGATGAAGATATTCGTCAACACGTCGAACTTTATCCAAGGGTCGAAGGGAAGCCGGACTCTAATATTGATTTTCGAAGAGTTAAAAACTTAAAAGTTTTCTTGGATCGCAAGAGTGTATCTGTTACTTTGGATCTATTGGATCTTGCTGCTTGGCAACCAGGTGATATTGTCATTTTTGGAAAAGATTATACTCACATTGCGATTATTTCGGACAAACGTAATCAAAAGGGAATTCCTTATATTATCCATAATGCAGGACAACCTAAAAAAGAAGAAGATACGCTTGAGCGTTGGGCCAAATATAAAGGGATTACTGGGCATTATCGATTTATTTTAAAGGAGCAAGAACTTTATGGAAATTGAAAAAGTACATCATACATTAGAGGCATTTTATCGTCAGGACAGTCGGATTCTTATTTTAGGAACGATGCCTTCTAGAAAATCCAGAGCGTTGGGATTTTATTATATGCATCCTCAAAATCGTTTTTGGACTGTACTTTGTGAGGTATTTCAAGAGCCTTATCCTAAATCGATTGAAGATAAAAAAGCGTTTTTGCTTCGACATCACATTGCGCTTTGGGATGTTCTTTCTTCTTGTGATATGGTGGGCTCTAGCGATTCGTCGATTCAAAATCCAGTTCCTAATGATATTTTAGGTTTACTTCAAAAAACGAAGATTGAAAAGATTTATACGACAGGAAAGAAAAGTTATGAACTTTATATGCGTTATTGTTTTGCCACAACCAAGAAAGAAGCGGTTTTACTTCCGTCGCCATCTCCTGCGAATTGTCGAATGCCTTATGAAGAACTTAAAGAACATTATCAAATTCTTAGGGAGGATGATCTATGAATTTAGAAGAAATCGTTGCTCCTCTTACCACTTGGTATCGAGCCAACAAGAGAGATTTACCATGGCGTAAAGAGGTAACTCCCTATAAAGTTTGGATTTCTGAAATCATGCTTCAACAGACCAGAGTAGAAGCAGTCAAAGTGTACTTTGAACGTTTTATGAAGGAAGTACCAAGCGTTCTTCATCTTTCTAAAATCGACGATGACCAGCTCTTAAAATTATGGGAAGGCTTAGGTTATTATCAACGGGCACGGAATCTAAAGAAAGCGGCCCAAGTGATCATGGGCCAATTTGATGGTAAAATTCCTAGTACTTATGCCGATCTTATATCTTTGCCTGGGATTGGTTCTTATACAGCGGGAGCGATTGCCTCTTTAGCTTTTCAAAGACCATTACCGGCAGTCGATGGCAATGTTTTGCGGGTGTTATCACGGGTTATGGGAAGTACGAAAGATATAAGTAGGGAGCAAACAAAAAAAGAGATGGAACAGCATCTCCGTAAAATATTAAAATCCAGTTTTGTGAGTGATTTTAATCAAGGCTTGATGGAATTGGGAGCACTCATCTGCGTTCCAGATACTACTCCTAAATGTGAAGTGTGTCCGCTTCGTCATTTGTGCATTGCTCGAAAGCAAGATCTTGTTTCTCTTATTCCGATCAAGGGAAGTAAAACGCCTCGCAAGAAACTTGAGAAAACCGTCTTAATTTTAGAATATAAGGGCTCTTATGCGATTGAAAAGCGTCCTAAAGAAGGACTGCTCGCTGGTCTTTATGGATTTCCGATACTAGATGGCCATCTAAATGAAGAAGATTTAAGGCATTGGCTTACAAGGAATCATATTCAAGTGCAAACGATCGAAAGACAAAAGCCACACAAACACGTTTTTACCCATCTTGAGTGGCAGATGATTGCCTATCATGTCCTCTGTCAAAATCCACCTTCCGGATACTTACTCAAAAGTAAAGAAGCGCTTGAAAAACTTTCTATTCCAACTGCTTTTCAATATTTTCTACCTAAAAAAGAAAATGATTGATGAGCATGAAACCAATTCCGATCCCTAGAAAAAGAAGCGTCTGGCTCTTTTTTTTATATTGAAGTGAGGTTGGCAATAATTCATAAGTTGCAATATGAACCATGATGCCCGCAATTAAGGAAAAAAGAAGTCCCATGATGGTATCGTTTATAAAGGGAGAGAGAAATAAAAAGGCTAGTAGAGCACCTATCGGTTCAGAAATTCCTGAAATGAGTGTGTAAAATAGAGCTTTTAGCCTGCTTTGAGTCGCATAAAAGATTGGAACAGAAATGCTGATTCCTTCCGGAATATTGTGAAGGGCAATGGCAATCGCTAAGGAAATTCCTAATTTGGTGTTGCTAGAAGTCGCCATAAATGTGGCGATTCCTTCGGGAACATTGTGTAAAATAATGGCAAGCATCGAAATTAGGCCTACGCGAAATAGCTTTTGATTTCCTTTTTTTAAGTTGGTTCCATCTGGTAAGTATTTGTCAATCAACATCGAAAAGATGATGCCAATGACGACAAATAGAGCCATCAGGAGCATAGAAAAAGTTGGTCTAAATGTGTGATGTAATAAGGTAAGTGCTTCTGGAATCAAATCGGTACAAGAGACCGTAATCATCACTCCGGCTGCAAACGCTAAAGAAGCAGTGATCACTTTTTCTTTGTTGAAACGATGAAAAAAGATCGGAATTGTTCCAATCATCGTTGAAAAGCCAGCAAGGGAAGTTAATAAAAATGCTAAGGTCGTCGTATTCATACCATCACTCTCAATCAATTCTATTTCAAAGATCCTTAAATTATGTTAGAATAGAAAAAGAAACGAGGGATAGAATGAACTACAATCAAAAAATGGAAGAAATGATTGAAAGTTTTCGTACGAAAGAACAAGTGCCAACACTACTTCTACATTGTTGTTGTGCGCCTTGTAGCAGTGCCGTTTTAGAACGTTTGGCGAATGATTTTCAAATTACCGTATTTTTCTATAATCCTAATATAACCAACCAGCAAGAATATCAAAAACGTCTAAGAGAATTACAGCGGTTTATTCAAGAATATCCAACGAAATATCCCATACAGTTCGAAGAAGCTTTCTATCGCCCAGAAGATTTCATACAACAAACGAGGGGATTAGAAGAAGAACCAGAAGGTGGGAAGCGCTGTTACAAATGTTATGAGATGCGACTTCGTGCGACTGTCCAGTTAGCGAAAGAGAAAAATTTTGATTATTTTACTACTACACTTTCTATCAGTCCTCACAAGAATGCAGTGTGGTTAAATGAAATTGGCGAACGACTTGCCCAACAATACCAAACAGGGTACTTGTATGCCGACTTCAAAAAGAAAGAAGGCTACAAGCGCTCGATTGTTTTAGCAAAAGAATATCGTCTATATCGTCAAAACTATTGTGGTTGTCTTTATTCTAAACCTAAAGAACCTATGGAGATCATCGGGTAATACCCTGATGATTTTTTTGTAAAGGTCTTATAAAAATATTCTCAACCTATTGACAGAAAAGTCAAAAATTATGTAAACTATAGGTAGTAGAGTAGATCAAAATAAGGAAGGGATCGTATGAAAAAACAAAAAATTATTGAACAATTGACAAAGCCATATTTGCTAGTGATAGCGACTGTGAGTGTTTTGTTGTTAATCATTGGATTTTCTTATGCCATGTTTGTAGCAAGTGTAGAGAAAAAAGGGGTATTGAACATCGTAGCAGCCAATCTTTATCCAAGTATTACAAGTGAGTCTTTTGATGAACATAACCGTGTGAGTGTTGGAGCAGGAGAAAGTCTTCAGTTTGATATCGTGATCGAGAACATCAACAGTGTCAACGCAACCTTCAATTTGTATTATAAAGCAGGGTCGGATGTAGAAGTAGGTTATTTAGAGGAGACCGTTGATAATCCACCAGCAGCGAAAGGAGTTGTGATTGCTCCTTATGGAAATAGTGGCAACAAGAAGACAATAACAGTAGGGATCCAGAATAACGGAAGCGCCACAGCAACGGTAGAATTTGGAAGCAGTGTAGGATTAGAGAACCGAGACTTGACAGTGCCAGATGGATATAAAGCATTAGTAGAGGTAATTGAACTTGGCGTTACACCAGAAAAATGCTTTACTTTTGCATCAGGATCGGGAACAATTACGAGATATTTGTGTGGGGGAAATGGAACGGCGGCTCCTGGAATGCCAGTTATAACAGATGTTGTGATACCAGATAAAATTGGTGGAATTGATGTAGTAAGTATAGGATATTCTGAAAATGATTGTAATCAGTTTGAAGAATGTATGAATGGAGAATATCCTTTTTCTACTCGAGGAGATGGTATGGGTATTACTAGTGTGGTTATACCTGAGGGAGTTAGAACGATTGGAGCAAGTGTTTTTAGTTATGATCAATTAACAAGTGTAATTTTACCATCCACACTTATAGAAATAGGTAAGTGGGCTTTTGGTGGTAATCACTTAACAACTATAACTATCCCTGAAAATGTTACAACAATAGGTTACAGTGCTTTTGCTGAAAATCAATTAACGAGCGTAACTTTGCCGTCTAGTGTCAAGAAAATAGGTGATAGAGCTTTTGCTTATAATAATCTAACTAATGTTATGATCGAAGGGAAAAGTAGTCCTGCTAATTTTGAAAGTTATGGAGACAGCCAATGGGGTAGTCCTTTCTACCCCAATCGTGGAAATGCTGCTTCTTATGGTTGGCTTGAAGGAAGTCAATGCGCTACTCACAATGAAGCAAATAAAGACAATGTTTCTCAGTACTGGGGAGACGGAACTAACCCATGTATTTTCTGGGGAGAGACACCGGAAGATTGTTTTGAGTTTGATAGTGCAACAGGAGCAATTACAGGATGGAAATGTGATGGAAAAAAAGGGACCCAAAAGATTACAAGTGTCGTCATACCAACTAGTATAGGTGGAGTACCAGTCACATCTCTTGTCGCTGGATGTAGTAAACTAAATAATGGTCAATATGGGTTTTCAAATTGGGGAGAAGGATATGGCATAACCAGAGTATATATACCAGAGGGAATCACAAAGATAGGAGAATATTTCTTTGCATTCAATGCTCTTACAACGGTGTCAATTCCAAAAAGTGTTACAAAGATAAGTGAGAATGCTTTTTCTAATAATCCACTTACAGATGTATTTATTAATGGAAAGAAAAATGTGTCTGAATTTGAAAAATATGGTATGAGCGATTATCTAGTTTGTTTTCCAGATCCACAGTTATACCACGACCCAATGCCTATATTCGATACTTTTGCGACTAGTGCATGTACTACACATGCAACCAGTCATAAAGGAGATACTGGATTTGGAGATAATGATAATCCATGTATCCATTGGGAACCTTAAGGGGCTACTTCTTCAAGAAAATTAAATAAATCATAAAAGAGTTTGACTATACATAAAAAATATGGTAAACTCTTTTTGTTTGACGTTTCATACTCAAACCGCATTGAAAAGGTAGAAACTAGCAATAGTACCTTAAGAGCGTGTCTTATAGTGAAAAAAGGAGGTCAAGTATGAAGGCAGTAATTAAAACTGGAGGAAAACAATATTATGTCACTGAAGGATCTGTAATCTATGTTGAAAAGATCGATGCTGAAGATGGTGATACGGTTGTTTTCGATGAAGTATTAATGTTGGATGGCAAAGTAGGAAATCCTTACGTTGCCAAAGCTACAGTAGAAGGTGTCGTACTTAAAAACGGTAAAAATAAGAAGATTACCATCTTTAAATACAGTCAGAAATCCAATAAGTCTAATCGTGTAAAACAAGGACATAGACAACCTTTTACCAAGATTGAAATTACAAAAATTAATGGGTAATTTAAATGATTAAAGTAAGTGTAGAAAAAGAAAAAGTTTATCGAAAGATTTCTATCGAAGGGCATGCTATGTATGCGGACTTTGGCAAAGATATCGTCTGTAGTGCAGTAAGCAGCATTGTAATCACTTCGATCAATGGTATTTTAGCGTTAGATGAAGAGGCGCTTCAATATGAACAGACGAAAGATCTGCTGGTCATTTCTAATATTAAGGAAGAAGAGACTACACAGAAATTAATCGATAACATGATACGACTTTTAGAGGAACTCTCTTTAAGTTATCCAAAAAATATCCAAGTAAAGTAAGGAGGGAACTGTTGTGAAACCAATTGTATTAAATATCCAATTATTTGCCCATCATAAAGGACAAGGATCTACTTCTAATGGCCGTGATTCTATCGGACGTAGATTGGGTTCAAAAGCTGCCGATGGGGAATTTGTTCTAGCAGGTAATATTCTCTATCGTCAAAGAGGAACAAAAGTATTTCCTGGTGTAAATGTACGTAAGGGAAGTGACGATACACTCTATACAACGGTAGATGGTATCGTTAAATTTGAACGTCTTGGAAAAGATAAGAAACAAGTAAGTGTATATCCTGTTGCAGAATAGAGTACTGATTTCAGTACTTTTTTTCTTATAAAAATTTCTTTTCCTTTTTTGATCAATATATAGTATAATGTAAGTGGTGATATTATGGAATATATAATCATAGGAATTATTTTGTTGATCGTTTTACTAGCAATTTTAAAAGCGAATAAAAAAGATGTTCAGATCGACTTGAACAAGTTAGTGGAATATTTGGGTGGCAAAGAGAATATTGTCAGTACAGAGACGAATCTCTCTCGTTTCAAAGTGACGCTCAAAGATGTCTCTTTGGCTAATAAAGAAGCTATTCAAAAATTGGGTGCTAAGGGGATTGTCGAAATCGACAATCAATTAAAGATTATCTTGGGTCCTGAAAGTAAACAATTAAAAAAATATATCGATGACTTAAAGTGATAAATTTCATCACTTTTTTTCATATTTCGACAAATTTTGACAAAATCTTTTCATATAATGGTAACAGAAAGAAGGGATTGTATGAATTTTGTCGAAGCGATTGTTTTAGATATCGTATTATTGTTGTTTCCTCTACTTATATATTTAATCTATCTTGCTTATAAAGAAAATTTTGAACAGAAAGAGAAAAGTTTATTTTTAGAGTTGGCATTGTTTTCTTCTCTTTATTTGATCATGCGTTTTGGAATTGTTCAAAAAGAAGGGTATTTGCTTATTCTTTACAATATTCCTCTTTTGATCAGTTATTTTAAGACGAGAAAAATTACACCGATCATTCTTTCTGTTATTTTGATATGGCACTATGTGGCAGTATTACATTTTAATTTTTTATTTGTCTTTTTAGAGTATGTGATTTATTATGGGGTGTATGTGTATATTTTACAGAAAAAGATGACCAAAGAGACGATCATCAATACGTTTGTTTTACTGAAGGCTGCCATCCTTTCTTTTCAGACGTTTTGTTTTACCAATCCACAAGATCCAGTGTTGGATAATTTTCTTCATGTGCTCATGATCATTGTAATTTTTTATGTTGTATCTTATATCGTTTTTTATCTGTTGAAAAAGGGAGAAGAGATTATGGATTTGAACAGTACAATCAAGGAACTTGAAAAAGAGAAGACGTTGCGAGCTTCTTTGTTTAAAATTACGCATGAAATTAAAAATCCGATCGCAGTATGTAAAGGATATTTAGATATGTTAGATTTGAACAACGAAGAGAAGACGAAAAAATATATTCCCATCGTCAAACAAGAAATTGCTCGAACATTAACTTTGATGGATGATTATTTGGATTATACGAAGATTAAAATTGAGAAGGATGAAGTAGATTTATATATGTTATTAGAAGATACTTGTGATTCTTTAGAGTATCTATTTAAACAGAATAAAATTAAGACGGACTTTCGGGTTCCAGATGATGAACTTTATTTATCTTTGGATTACAATCGCATTAAACAAGTGTTGGTCAATCTGTTTAAGAATGCACTAGAAGCGAAAGTGGACGATCGGGAGATGGTGGTGCGACTTTCGGTTAAGAAGGATAAGCATACGATTAAAATTATGATTCAAGATAATGGTATGGGAATGGATGAGGAGACGTTAAGTAAAGTGTCAGAGATGTTTTATACGACGAAACAAAAAGGCAGTGGTCTAGGAGTCAGTCTATCGAAAGAGATCGTGGAGTTACACGGGGGTACACTTACTTATCAGTCTATTTATGGAAAGGGTACGAAAGCGATTGTAAGCTTACCTTTAAATCAAACGTAAAGAACGAACAAAAAGATCTTTCCAGTCGTTCTTTTTTTGTGGTATAATTTAAGAGAGCCCCCTAGAGTGTTCTCTAGGGGATTTTTCTTTAGGGAGGTAAAAAATGACAAAGTATGTATTTGTAACTGGTGGAGTTGTAAGTGGTTTAGGAAAGGGCATTACGGCATCGAGTTTGGCTCTGTTGTTAAAATCAAGAGGGTACAAAGTTTTCATGCAGAAGTTTGATCCTTATGTCAATGTGGATCCAGGGACGATGTCACCATTTCAACATGGGGAAGTATTCGTGACCTATGATGGATGTGAGACAGATCTTGATTTAGGTCACTATGAACGGTTTATCGATGAGGAACTCAATTATACTTCCAATATTACGACCGGAAAGATCTATTCTTCGGTCATCGAAAAGGAACGGCGTGGTGATTATTTGGGTGGCACAGTGCAGATTGTTCCGCATGTGACCAATGAGATCAAGCAAAAGATCTATGAGGCAGGAAGTTCCAGTGGTGCTGATGTCGTCATCACGGAAATTGGTGGAACGGTTGGTGATATTGAATCTTTGGCATTTTTAGAAGCGTTGCGGCAAGTTCGTTATGAACAAGGCAAGGAGAACGTCTTCTTTGTACATACGACACTCGTTCCTTATATTTATGGCTCCAATGAATTAAAGACCAAACCTACTCAACACAGTGTCATTGAACTTCGGCGAGTTGGAATTCAACCAGATATGATCGTCTGTCGTGCTCCCGTCGTGTTGGAAGAGGGACTCAAAAAGAAAATTTCTATGTTCTGTGACGTACCCGTGGATCATGTGATTGACTCTGTCGATGTAAAAAATATCTATCAAATTCCAGTCAATTATTATCAACAGAAAGCTGATGAGATTTTACTTCGAGAGTTGAATTTGCCAGTTCAGAAAATTGATTTGTCGAAATGGTTGGATTTGATCGATCGCGTCGATCACTTGAAAGAGGAAATTGAGATTGCTTTGGTAGGGAAGTATGTGGGGTTACATGATGCTTATTTATCTGTCATGGAAGCTTTAAAACATGCAGGTTACAAATATAATGTTAAAATCAAAATCAATTGGGTAGATTCAGAAGCGCTCGAGCAGGAGAAAAATTTGGATAAAGTATTTGCGCATTCAAAGGGAATCTTGATTCCAGGCGGTTTTGGAAATCGTGGAATCGAAGGAAAGATTCGAGCTGCTCAGTATGCGAGAGTTCATCAAATTCCCTTTTTGGGAATCTGTTTGGGAATGCAGATCGCGGTCATCGAGTTTGCACGCAATGTCTGTGGCATTACAGGAGCATCTTCAACGGAATTTCAAGAATTATGTGAAGATCCGATCATCGATTTGATGAGTGATCAAAAATCTATTATCAACAAAGGTGGCACCCTTCGTTTGGGCAACTATGCTTGTAAACTTCAAAAAGGCACTTTGGCTTATAAAGACTATAAGGAAGATTTGATCTATGAACGACATCGTCATCGTTATGAATTCAACAATCGTTATCGTGAAGTTTTAGAACAAAAGGGCATGATTTTTTCTGGTATAAATCCAGACAGCAATCTAGTCGAAATTATTGAACTTAAAAGCCATCCGCATTTTATTGCCTGTCAGTTTCATCCAGAATTTAAGAGTCGCCCCAATAGAAGTCATCCACTCTTTGCTTCCTTTATTGAAGCTAGTATTCATTATAAAAAGTAAACGATTCTCATGGATCGTTTTTTCTTTTCTAAAGTCTTCTTCTTTTCCATAAGATAGAAAAGGAGGGTAGAGATGAAAAAACGGATAGGATGGATCTTGGGAATACTGTGGCTTTTTTGGATCAGCACCTATTTCCTCGTGCATATCGAAGTCAAGGGAAGCCAGAAAATTCGCTTGAAATTAGGAGAAGATTATCAAGAATATGGTGCGGTGGCTTCGTTTTTGGGACACAATTTATCGGTGCATTTCAAAGGACAAGTGGATACGAATAGGGTTGGTACTTACACGATCGTATATAAGGCGCGCAATCCATTAGGGATCGCTCGAGAAAAACGTCGGGTTGTGGAAGTATATGATGCCTTGAAACCGACGATCAAATTAAAGGGGAGTCTACTCGTCGTCGTGCCATTAGATGCGACCTATGTGGAACCAGGATATGAAGCGATCGATCTAGTGGATGGAGATCTTACTTCAAAGGTAAAAGTGGAAGGCGCTATCGATACCAAAAAGGAAGGACTTTATGAACTCGTCTATCATGTGCAAGATTCTAGTGGCAATGAAGCTCTCGTCAAGCGTCTCGTTCGAGTTCAAGCGAAAATACTTTCTTATCAAGCGGATTATGATAAAATCGACAATACGAAGAATGGATGGTGGACGGACAATCAGTTTGATCAAGTGCGGCCGCGTGGGGGTGCCGATCGGGAACAGTTAAAACAGTATTCTGCATATTTTTTGGGACCGGATGATCAAACCATCTATTTGACTTTCGATGAGGGAAGTGGAGACACCTATTTGGACGAAATCGCAGATTTGCTTGCTCAGCATCAGGTGCAAGCGACCTTCTTCTTGTGTGGACATTTTATGGATGAGCATCGCGAACAAGTTCAAAAGTGGGTAGAACAAGGGCATTCGATCGGCAATCATACCTTCCATCATCGCGATACGGTAAGTTACGCAAACGAGGCTGGCTTTTTTGAATTTCAACGAGAGATTACAGATATGGAAGAACTCTATCAAGAAATTACGGGCCAGCCGATGGAACGTTTGTATCGAGCTCCAAAGGGAGAATGGAGTTATCGAACGTTAAAGATGGTACAGGACATGGGCTATCGCACTTACTTTTGGAGTGCAGACTATTTAGATTTCGATCAAACTTATTCTAAGGAACATGCTTTGGAAGAGATGATGAAGCGTTATCACAATGGAGCCATCTATATGTTGCACCCGAAGCAAAAGGGAACTTACGAGGCTCTTCCTAGTTTTATTGAAAAGATGCGTCAACTTGGCTATCAATTTGGTCTTGTTAAAGATATTTCTTCCTAAAAACTCTTTTTCTAAATGAAAGAACGTGTTATACTATTGTTAGAATAAAGAGGGTGAAGCACGTGATCGGGAAGATTTTAAGCATTGCCAATAATATTGTGACGGTCGAATTATCGATCGATGTCAACAACCAAGCAAATCTAATCAATCTCCATGTAATATTCGAAGAGGGACAACACAAGATTGTTGGGGAAATTGTCGATATGGATCAACGGACCGCTAAAGTGATGATCGTCGGGGAATTTCGAGATCAAGTGTTTTTTCCAGGGTATAGCAAAAAGCCATCCTTTCGTTCGTGCGTGCGCATCATTACGATGGATGAGTTAGGTCAAATTCTGGGGGAGCAAGAGATCAAAGATACGACCCAGATGCGCTTTGGTATTTCGAATATCTATAGTAATTATAAGATCAATGTCAACGTTAACAGTTTCTTTAGCAATCACTTTGCTGTCTTAGGAAATACTGGTGCCGGGAAATCGTTTACGGTATCGCGCTTGTTACAGAACATTTTTACCTCAAGTGAGTATATTCCAGTCAATGCGAACATCTTATTGTTCGATGCTTATGGGGAATATACCCAGGCTTTTTCTAAGTTGCATGAAATTTCCCCTATGTTAAATTACAAAGTGTATACGACGAATACGGTCTATCCAGAGACTGAGGTTTTGCGAATTCCTCTATGGTTATTGGGAGTCGATGACATCGCTCTTTTGTTGGGAGTGACGACGGCCAACCAGATGCCTATTTTGGAGAAAGCTTTAAAATTGGTCTTGGTCTTAAAGGGAGAAGATGAGAGTGTCATTGCGCACAAGAATGACATCATTGCGCGTGCTGTACTCGATATTTTGCTCAGCGGTAACGAGTCGAGCAAGATCCGCGATCAAGTAACTGCCATTTTGACGAATTTTCATACGCCACAATTAAATCTGGAAAGTCAGATTGTACAACCAGGGTATGTGCGGACACTCAAACAGTGTCTCTATGTCGACAAAGTTGGAAAGATGCAAGATATGGAAGTGGTCGTAGATTTCATTCAGAAGTTTATTGTGGAAGGATTAGAATTACCCAATCCTGATGGGACGAAGCCTTATACTTTGAAAGATTTAGAGCAAGCGTTAGATTTCGCCCTTATTTCGGAAGGAATTTTAAAAAGTGAGCGCGTTTATGACTATGCCAACGTTTTGAGCGTACGCTTGCATTCTCTAGTAAACTCTCAGGCAAGTGAATATTTTAATTATCCACAGATGGTGACCA